>JAGVGV010000534.1 GCA_020056895.1 Deltaproteobacteria bacterium | reverse complement strand
GTCGATCAACACCACGTCGTACCGGGACTTCTTGAACTTGTCCAGGGCCTCCTGGCCGTTCTCCGCGATGTCGATCCGAACGGGGGTCTGCTTGAGGTACGCTTCCACGATCTTGCGGTTGGGCGGGTAATCTTCGGCCAACAGAATGTTCAAGGCCGGGAGCCCCGCTTCGAGCTTGCGGGTAACGGTCTGAGCCCGGACGTCCAGGGGTTCGGCTTCGCCCAAAGTGCCCAAAATGGCGGCCAGCATGTCGTGGCGTTTGATGGGTTTGACCAGGAACGAGGAAACCCCCAGGTTTCGGGCCGCGGTTCGGCCTTCCATGGTATCGCTGGACGAAAACATCATGGTCAGCGGCGGGGCGCTGATGCCCTGAGTTTGCAGGCGCTCGGCCAGTTGGAGGCCGTCCATGGCCGGCATATGGTAGTCGAGCAACACCAGCTTGAAGGGGTCCCCTGCCTGGGCGGCCTGGGCCATGGCCTGAAGCGCCGGCTCCCCGCCTTCAACCTCGGTGACCCGCGCCCCCCAGTGACCCAGGTGTTCCGTAAAAATCAGGCGGTTGGTGGCGTTGTCGTCCACCACCAGAACCTTGAGGCCCTGGATGGCTTCAAGCTCGGCCGGAGTGACCCGACGGACGTGGCGTCCCTTTTCGAACCGGGCGGTAAAGCAGAAACTGGTGCCCTTGCCCATTTCGCTTTCCACCCAGATCCGGCCGCCCATCAGTTCCACCAGGGCCCGGCTGATGGACAACCCCAGGCCGGTGCCGCCGTATTTGCGGGTGGTGGACGTATCGGCCTGGGAAAAGCTTTCGAAAATGGTATCCAATTTTTCCGGCGGAATGCCAATCCCGGTATCCCGCACGGTGAACAACAGTTCCATGTCCGTTTCGGTTTCGCCGGCGGGCGTGTTTTCCACGGTCATCACCACTTCGCCTTCGTGGGTGAACTTGACCGCGTTGCTCACCAGATTCACCAGAATCTGCCGCAAACGGGTGGGATCGCCCACCAGGGCCGCGTGAACCGACCGGGGGACGTGGCAGGCCAGTTCCATCCCCTTTTCATGAGCCCGGAAGGCCATGATCTTGGCCGTATCCTCCACCAGGTCCCTCAGGTCGAAGGGAATGGTTTCCAGTTCGATCTGGCCGGCTTCGATCTTGGAAAAATCCAAAATGTCGTTGATAACGCCCAGAAGCAGTTCGCCGGACGAACTGATGGTCTTGACGTAGTCCTCCTGTTCCGGAGTCAGGCTGGTTTCCTGAAGCAGTTCGCCCATGCCCAAAATGGCGTTCATGGGCGTCCGGATTTCATGGCTCATGCGGGCCAGAAAATCGCTCTTGGCCCGGTTGGCCGCTTCGGCCTCTTCCTTGGCCAGCACCAGCCGGCGTTCGATCTCTTTGCGTTCGGTGATGTCGCGGACAATGCCAATCAAATGCTTGGCGCCCTTGAATTCGAATTCGGTGCCTTTGACCTCGAGATTCAGGGTGGTGCCGTCTTTCCTCAGGTTCACCGTTTCGGCCTGGAACAGCCCTTTTTCAACGATATCCCGCTGGAACCGGCCCACGATATGCTGGTAATCGGACCGAAGAATATCACGGCTGGACATGCGGATCAGTTCTTCGTACGAGTACCCGTGCATGATGCAGGCCTGAGGATTGGCCTCGACGATCTGTCCCTGGAAATTGAAGATCAAAAAGCCGTCGGTGGCGGATTTGAAGATGGCCCGGTACTGGGCTTCCCGTTCCCGAAGGGCGACTTCGGCCCGCTGGCGTTCGGCGATTTCGTTGGAAAGGTCCCGGTTCAGGAGTTCCACCCGGTTTTTCTCCGTTTCGAGAAACCGGATGAGATCGGTATTTTCGAACCGAAGCCGGATGGAATCGAGGGTCGTCTTGTTCATCCGCTTGGCCATGGAAACCACGATCACCACGAACAAACAAAGCATAAGGCCCATGGCGATATAGGTTTCGCCGCCCTGCAGGAACACGCTGACGATCAAAGGCAGAATAATGGGCAGGGCGTAGCCGAAATAGATCCATAAAATGGAGGAATAAGAGCCCACCGCGCCGGTGGCCATGGCCACCAGAAGCATCAGGGTGAAGGCCTGGTATTCCAGGTGGTCCTTGGGGAACATCAGGAAGGCGGCCGATCCCCATAGCGCGCCGGAAAGGCAAAGCCCAATGGCGAACCGCTTGCCCCATCGTTCCAAATTCAACTGATCGGCGGGGGTTTTCTTATACACATACAGGTGGATATACCGGGCCACGACCAGAACGGTGTTCAAGCCGAACCAAATGCCCAATGTCGTCCAGTCCACTACGTGCCGTTGGATGAACACAAGTACGCCGGCGTTCAACAACGTGGCCAACATGGTGACCGGCGCCTGAGCGATCAGCAGCCGGACCTGTTCCGCGTACATCTGATGGCTGGTGTCGGCGGCGGACCGGACGGCTCTGGCGCGGGAAGCCGCCGAAGCGGCGGAAGGCGAAGAGGCTGGCCCGGTCGAGGGCGGAGCCGTGGTTTCCGGCGTAGGCGACGAAGAAGCCTGAGCCGATGTCGCACTGAGGTCGGAATGAAGGGTTGGGTCGTCCGTCATGTTCCGTCTCCGGAATGATGTGCCTGATTCTGGGGGAACAACCGGCCGGTCGCGGGTCCATCCGCCCCCGGCGACGCCTGTTGGTTGGTTGTCCCACCAGTCAAAACCGTGATGATTAGGAAACCACCCGGTTGGTGGCCGTCCAAACTGTAACCGTTTCCTGGAACATCCCGCCCGAACGGGCGTTCGGACGTTCCCAAACCAACATGAAAAAGCCCGGAGGTCCGGTGAATCCGATGGATTGAAGCAGCCTTCGTAACGGCGGGAGGCCCGGTCCGATCTCTCTCGTTCGACGGGAAACCAGGGGGCCGTGGCCGTTCCCGAAGATCACGGTGGAGACGGCATTGAAAAATAGCACCAATCGCTTCGTTTAACAATCGGAAAAGGTGGGCTCCACGGATAAGAGGGCCCGGCCGGCCCTTTCGAGGGATGGCGCCCCAAGGGGATATCAAACGAAAGCGGCTTCCCCGGCGGATGAGCGGGCCGGGAAAGCCGTTGAAAAATCCGGGTATTCAGAACCCGTTGGATAATCGGTCAGCCTTCGAGATACAACTTTTCAAACCGGGGCGTGGCATCAGCCCGGCCGTCCCGGTTCACGATCATCCCTTCGACCTTGGCCGCCATTTGAGGCCCGACGAACAGGGCGGTGGCCAAGGCGTCGGCCCGGGCCGCCGTGGGCGCCAGCGTGGAGGCGGAAACCAGAATATCGGCGCTCCGGCCTTTCCGGGGATCGATCAGATGATGGTTATGGTGTTCCGGGTCGAAAAACACTTCATAGCTGCCGGATGTGGCCACGGCCTGATTGGCCAGGGCGATGATTTTCAGGAACCGGTCCCGATGGAAGGGGTCCTGCACCGCCACCCGCCAGGGCCGGCCGGTATCGCTGAACCCCAAAGCCAACACATCCCCGCCGGCGTTGATCAGTGCGTTTTCCACGCCTTTGGCCCGGAGGGCCGCGCCGGCCCGGTCCACGATGTACCCCTTGGCCACGCCGTCCAGGGTGATCCGCTGTCCCTGGCCCTTGAGAGCCACTTCGCGGCGGTCGAAGCGTACGGCGGAAAAATCCACCAGTTCAAGGGCCTCGGTCACGGCCTGGTCATCGGGTGGACGCTTGTTTTTCTGGAAGCTCTCTTCCAACAGGGCGAGCAAGGGCAGAATGGATGGATCGAAGGCGCCATCGGACAGATGGTGCACGTCGGCGGCCTGGCCAAGTACGTCGATCATCTCGGGCCCGGGGTCGGAAAGCCGGCCGGCGGCGTTGAGTTCGGAAAGCACCGTGCCGGGCCGGTGGCGGTCGAACACGTCGGAAAGACGGTCAATCTCGCTCCAGGCGGCGGCCAGGGCCTCGTCGGCCCGGTCTTTCGAGTCCGCGGCCAGGGTGAACTGGACGAACGTCCCCATTTTCAACCGGGTTTCGGTAAACCGTTCGGAAGCGGAAGACGCTTCGGCCAGGGGGACCAGGATGCTCGGCGTGGCGGCCAGAAGCCCGGCCGCGCTGCACAGTTTCAAAAAGTCCCGCCGGGTGGTTTTATTCGCGAAGATCATGGGTCTTCTCCATCCATTATAGGCGGCCAACGGTCAACGAGCCGAAAGCCAGGTCAATGTCCGCTGGACCCGGCCGGCGCAATACAAACCGCAGTTCAGGCACCGCTCGGCTTCGCGGGCGGCCTGTTCCTGGGTGAAACCGAGTTCCACTTCGCTGAAATTGAGGCGGCGTTCGTCCACCACGAGTTCCGGCATTTTTTCCCGGATCGATTTTTCCACGTGAACGAGTTCATCCGAGTGGACGCGCTCCACCACCTTGCCTTCGAATTCGTCCAGTTGGGGGGCCACCGTTTGGCCGGACAGCAATTGGTGCATGGCCCGGGCGGCCCGGCGGCCGCCGCCGATGGCCTGAACGGCCGTGGCGGGTCCGGTGTAATGGTCGCCGCCGACGAAAACGTCGAACACATTGGTTTGAAGGGTCCGGGCGTGGCCGTCGATGGTTTTCCAGCGGCTGATCTTGAGGGCGTCCGGGCCTTCGGAAGGCACGAAATCCACGTCGGCATACTGACCGATGGCGGCGTACACGTTGTCCACTTCGATCAGGGTTTCGGACCCCTGGACCGGGACGGGTTTGCGGCGGCCCGAAGCGTCGGGTTCGCCCAGTTCCATCCGGATGTATTCAAGGTGCGTGACCTTACCGTTTTCATCACCGATCAGGCGGGTGGGCAACGCCAGGAATTGAAAATGAACGCCTTCCTTTTCGGCTTCCTCGACTTCGATGTCGTTGGCCGGCATTTCGGCTCGGGACCGGCGATACAGGAGGGTGACCTCCTCGGCGCCCAGCCGCCACGACGTCCGGGCCGCGTCCATGGCGGTGTTGCCGCCGCCGACGACCACCACCTTCTTGCCGATGGGGGTTTCTTCGTTCAAGCCCCGCTGGGTCAGCAAGATCGTGCCGGAAATCACGCCGGCCAGGTCGTCTTCGCCTTCCACTTGCATTTTCCGGCTTTCCCAGGCGCCGGTGGCGATGAAAACCGCGTCGAAGCCTTCTTTCCGCAGGTCGGCGAAGGTGAAATCCTTGCCCATCTTGACATTCGCCCGGACCTCGACGCCCAGACCGGTAATGCCTTCGATCTCCCAATCCAGGGTTTTCTTGGGCAGCCGGTATTCGGGAATGCCGTACCGGAGCATGCCGCCGAGCTTGGGCATGGCTTCGAAAATGGTGGCTCCGTGTCCCAGCCGCCGCAGATAATAGGCCGCCGTAAGACCGCAAGGACCGCCGCCGATGATGGCCACTTTCTTTCCGGTTTCGGGGGACAGCGGGGGGACGATGTGCCGGCCCGAATCCATTTCGTAATCGGCGGCGAACCGTTTGAGATGGTTGATGTTGACCGGTTCATCCACCATGATCCGCCGGCATTTGGCTTCGCACGGGTGAGGGCAGACCCGGCCGCAGGTGAGCGGCAAAGGGTTCCGTTCCTTGATCTTTTTAACCGCTTCCTCGTACTGGCCGGCGGCGATCAGCGAAATGTACGCGGGAATGTTGATCTGGGCCGGGCAGGTGGCCTGGCAGGGGGCCAGGCATTCGGTCCGGCTGTTCATGTGGAGCAGACCCGTGGTGATGGATTCCAGCCGCAGAACGTTTTTGGGGCACTGACGAACGCATGTGCCGCATCCGGTGCAGGCTTCTTCATCCACCACGGGGATCCGGTCCGGCCCCAGGTGGATGGCGCCAAAGGGGCATACGGATTGGCAGGTGCCCAAGCCCAGGCAACCCACTTCGCAAATCTTGTCGCCGCCGAACAGGAGGACGGCGGCCCGGCAATCGGTGATGCCGGCGTATTCGAACCGCTGATCGGCTCGGGTTTCGCCGCCCCGGCACTTGACCGCGGCCACTTCCCGTTCCCGGAGGGACACGGCCACGCCCAGGACTTCGGCCACCTGGGTCCAAACCGCCGCGCCCCCGGCCACGCACACGTTGACCGGAGCCCGACCTTCGGCGATGGCCACGGCCGCGCCGCTGCAACCTGGGAAACCGCAACCGCCGCAATTGGCGCCGGGCAGTGATTGTTCAATAGCCTGGATTTTCGGATCGACTTCTACATGGAAAACCTTGGCGGCATACCCCAGGCCGGCGGCGCACGCCATGCCCAGTCCACCCAATGCCAAAGCAGCCGTTAACACGTTGTTAACCCTTCCTATTC
>JAGVGV010000575.1 GCA_020056895.1 Deltaproteobacteria bacterium | reverse complement strand
GGTGCCGGTTCGTGGGGATGTAGCTCAGCTGGGAGAGCGCCGGCCTCGCATGCCGGAGGTCAGGGGTTCGAGCCCCCTCATCTCCACCAAACAAACCTTTTAGTTTCAACTGCTTACGTTTTTGGGCGGACGGAGATCGGTGTATTGGCGGTGTATCTTCGGATACACCGTTTTTTTTGGGGTGGATTGGTCTGGCGGGGGCGAATCCCCCGGCGTCGGCTTGACGGGCGAGGGGCGGGATCGTATACTTGCAAACGGGGTTGGCTATCGAGGGTTTGGGGTAACGGGAAAACCAGGGAGGCCGAATGCCGCGCCTGAAACGTCGAAGGTTCGCCCGAACCCCACCGGATTTATGTTTGCTTCCTTTCGATGATCGGCCCCACCGCCGGCCGCTCCGCGTTTTTATTTTCCTGTCCTTGAGCCTGGCCGTTCTGATCCTGGGCATGCTCGGCCTTAGCTTCCACACCCTGATCGAACAGGAACTGGCCACGCCGCAATATTTGCAGGCGCTCGAAAGCGGCTTTCCCATCCACGTTCGGTATACCGTTCAAAATCTGAGGAAAACCGCCGTCAGCCTGGCCGAAGACCCCATCGTCCGGGATTTGTTCCAGAAAGGGGTCCGGGCCGGAACGGCGGAAAGCGGTGGTCCCGATGGGGTGTTGGCGAAGGAGACCCGCCAGGCCCTTTTGGCCCATCTTCAAAGCAAGTGGAACCTGGTTCCGGGCCGGAAGGACGCCATCCGGGTGCATTTCCTGGACCCGGCCGGCCGGTCGTTTCTTCGAGTCTTCCAACCGGAAGCGTACGGCGATTCCGGAGGCGACCAGAACCCCGTGGCGGCCCAGGCTCAAAGCACCCGCCAGCCCGTCGAAGGGTATGGGTCCTGCCGGTTTTATGCCGGCCTCCGGGGGGCCGCGCCTGTTTTTTCCCCATCGTCCGATGCCGGAGGCGAGGCGCCCATCGGCGTGATTGAAGTGGGGCAGGATTACGCCCAGTTGATCCAGGACCTGGCCGGGCTGGTGCCTCGGCTGGACATCGAACTGAATCTGGCCGTTCTGATCCGGGTGGATCATGGGGCGGACCAGGAAGCGGTCCAGGACGGGATTTCGGGGGCGAAACCAGCGGGCCCCAAAAACCGGGTGTCCGATTATCGAGCGTATGTCGCCACCCAGCCCGTTCCGCCGTCATTTTTTAATGAAAAAGCCTTCGAACGTCTTTTACGGCAAGCCCCCGACGCCACTTTTTTCCGTTGCGATGGCCTTTCGCACCTGATCGGCGCCGCCCCCCTGCCTCTGCCCTGGATCGAAATCCCGGCTCAAGGGGTGGAAAAGGGCCAAGCCGGTCGGATCAATCGAGCGGACCGGCAGCCTCGGGTTTTTTTCATCGCCTGGCGGTCCTTTACATCCACCGCGCTTTGGTCGGTTTTTTCCCCCAAGCTTCGTCTGAGCCTGTTGTACGGGGGCGGCGGATTTATCGTGCTTTGCGTGGCCCTTCTGTTTTCGTGGAAAGCGGCCAGCATGAAGCTGCAATATCTGGTGGACCACCGGACCGCCGAACTGGCCGCCGCCAACATGGAACTTACCCGGGCCAAGGACGAAGCCGAAGCCGGGTCCCGGGCCAAATCGGAATTTTTGGCCAATATGAGCCACGAAATCCGAACGCCCATGAATGCCATTTTGGGCATGAGCGATCTGTTGACCGGCACGGATCTGGACCGGAAGCAAAAGGAATACCTGGGCGTGATCCGCGCCTCCACCCGGTCGCTTCTCGGGCTGATCAACGATATTCTTGATTTTTCCAAGATCGAAGCC
Organism: Deltaproteobacteria bacterium; assembly: GCA_020056895.1. Classification (GTDB taxonomy): domain Bacteria; phylum Desulfobacterota; class Desulfarculia; order Adiutricales; family JAGVGV01; genus JAGVGV01. Next base: position 1,393 of record JAGVGV010000575.1, on the reverse strand, counting down.
GGCCAGTTGGACCTGGAACGGATTCCCTTTCGGCTCCGGGACGTGCTGGACGACGTGGCCGACCAGTTCCGCGACAAGGTGCTTCACAAAGAGATTGAGTTCTGCCTGGATGTGGACCCCGCCGCGGCCGACGGCCTGGTGGGCGACCCCCTGAGGCTCCGGCAGGTGCTGGTCAATCTGGTGGGCAACGCCTTCAAGTTCACCGAACACGGCGAAATCTGCCTTCAGATCCAAGCGGTGGACGCCTCCCCCGGAGACGTTCGGATCGGGTTCCGGGTCCAGGACACGGGCGTGGGCATGGATCCCGGCCGTATCTCCGCTCTTTTTATCGCCTTTACCCAGGGCGACAGCTCGACCAGCCGCAAATACGGCGGCACCGGCCTGGGGTTGGCCATCAGCCAGTCCCTGGTGAGGATGATGGGTGGGGAGGGAATCCAGGCGGAGTCCGAATTGGGGAAGGGGTCCACGTTCGCCTTCACGCTCCCCTTTGGCCGAGCCGAAACGGCGCCTCGGCCCGAACGGAGCATCCCCGAACCCTTCCGCTCCACCCGGGTTCTGGTGGTGGAAGACAACGACACCAGCCGCCGGATGGTCCGACGGATGCTGGGGGATTTCGGCCTGGAATCCCTGGGCGTGGAAACCGCCGAAGAGGCGCTGGACCTGTTGGCGGCCAATCCCGGCCGGTTTCAACTGGTGCTGATGGATTGGCGGCTGCCGGGCATGGACGGCCTCTCCGCCGCCCGCCGGATTCTTACCGGCCCGGGGGATACGCCGGCGGTCATCATGGTCAGCGCGTACGGCCGGGAGGAGGAAATCCGCCAGGCCGAAGAAATGGGCATCCGGGCTTTTCTGTTCAAGCCGCTCAAGCCATCCACGCTGTTCGACGTAATCATGGAAACCCTGGGCGGCCCAACCGTTGGGTCCGGTTCGATGGACCCGGCGGATCGGAAGTGGTTCGTGGGGGCCGAAGCCTTGCTGGTCGAAGACAACCCCGCCAACCAGATGGTGGCCCGGGAAATCCTGGAACGGATGGGGTTCAAGGTCCAGGTGGCGGAAAACGGGCTCAAAGCGGTGGAAGCCGTTAAAACCCGTGATTTCAACGTAGTGCTTATGGACCTTCAAATGCCCGAACTGGACGGTCTGGCCGCCACGCGGATCATCCGCCGCCAACAAGCCGGCCGGCCTCTGCCCATTGTGGCCATGACGGCCAACGCCATGAAGGGCGATCGGGAAAAATGCCTGGAAGCCGGGATGGATGATTACGTGAGCAAGCCCATCGATCGGATGGAGCTGGTTCGAACCTTAAAAAAATGGGTGGCCCAGGCGGTTCGGCCGGTCCCGCCGGATGAATCGGTTTCGGCCAACGGATTGGCTTTGGCCGATGGACCGGCGT
>JAGVGV010000476.1 GCA_020056895.1 Deltaproteobacteria bacterium | reverse complement strand
GGTCGGACTGTTCACGGCCATGCTGATCTGGGGCAGCAGTTTTCCCGCCCTAAAACTGGCTTTCCGGAATCTCGACCCCATGGTGGTCATTTTCGGCCGGATGACCATTGGCACTTTTTGCTTTTTGTTGTTCATCCGCAAGCTGTTACCCGTTAGATACCAGGCCGGGGACTGGAAACTGTTTCTGATCATGACCATTTCCGAACCCTGCCTGTATTTCCTGTTCGAAGCCGGCGCCTTGACCTACACCACGGCTTCCCAGGCGGGGATGATCTGCGCGCTGCTGCCCTTGATGGTGGCCGTGGCCGCCCGGTTCATTCTCAAGGAAACCTTGACGGCCCGCACCCTGTTCGGCTTCGCGCTGGCCGTGGGCGGAGCGGTTTGGCTGTCTTTGGCGGCGGAAACGTCCGAATCCGCACCCAATCCGGCCTTGGGCAATTTCCTTGAGTTCGTGGCCATGGCCACGGCGGTGGGGTACATCATCAGCGTGAAAAAGCTGAGCCTTAGGTATTCCGCGTTTTTCCTTACGGCCGTTCAGATGGCCGTGGGCGCCGTGTTTTTTGGCGGGATGCTGTTCTGGCCCACCACCCAGCTGCCTCAATCGTTCGAATCGACCAGCCTGGGCGCGGTGATTTACCTGGGAACGGTGGTCACCTTGGGCGGATACATGCTGTACAACTATGGGGTGAGCCAGATACCGGCCAGCCAGGCTTCGGCCTTCGTGAACCTGATACCGGTTTTTTCGGCCGCCCTGGGCTGGCTGGTGCTGGGGGAAACTTTCAATTTTTCTCAGTATTTGGCGTCGGGGCTGGTGCTGGTGGGGGTGTTCGTCAGCCAGGACAACGCCTTTGGCCGCAGGAAAAAGGCAGTTCCCGAAGCGGCGTGAGGGGGGGGGCCGTCCGATATCCGGCCGCGTTCATCGGTATACCCAATGGCCCAATTATACTGAGGCTATAGGGGCGAAGCATGCCTCGCCCTTTGATCTTTTTAGGGTGCGGCGCGGCGAGCATCTACCCTCTCCCAATCGCCCTCACTAACGCCGCCAGTTTGCTTTCGTCCAAACGGTCGCGGGTGCGGACGCCGGTGCACAGGTCGATCCCAAAGGGCTGGACCTGGGCAATGGCTTCAGCTACGTTGCGAGGTCCCAAGCCTCCGGCCAGGAACACCGGGACGGGGGATGCCTCGACCACCTGGCGGCTCACGGACCAGTCGTGCGTCCGGCCGGTGCCTCCCAGTTCCTTGGTCTTCTTTTTAGGGTTACCGGAATCGAGCAGCAGGGCGTCCACCATGGGTCCGATCCTGCGGGCTTCCTCGACCACCGTTTCGTCCATCACGTGGAGCACCTGAACGATCTTGAGCCACGGCAACGTCCGCCGGAGATGCCGGTACGTTTCGTCCGGCACTTCGTCCACCAGTTGCACGGTGTTGGTCCGGCACCGGATCACCTGGTCTTCGATCTCGGAACCATCCGTGCGGCAGGTGAGCAAAAAGGTGGCCGCGGGCGGAGGTACGGTTCGGGCGATGACGGCGATGGCTTCATCCGAAATGGGTCCGGGGCCGCTGGGCATTTGGGAAACCAGCCCCAAGGCCGACGCGCCGGCCCGGATGGCTAGCCGGGCTTCATCCACCGAAGCGATGCAGCAGACTTTCAGCCGGGGGATCATGATGGGTCTTCGGCTGGGACCGGGTCCTGGGGTTCGGAGGCCGGCCGGTCCGATCCCGGGAATCGGGCCGAAGGCGTCTCGGCCGGCGGTTCCCACCAAGCGGCCTGAAGGCGGACGGGTTCGCCGATGTCCCGGAACAACATATCTCCATGGCCCGAAAGGTTTTCCGCGCCCCGCTGCCGGATGAGCATGGTGGATTCCACGGCGTTTTCCACGCGCAAGGCCACCCGGCAGGGCATATGGGCCTGGATGACGCCGCTGACCGTTTCACGGCCGCTGGGCTGAACGGCGATGATCAAATGGAGGCCGGCCAGCCGGGCCCGAGTGCCCAGCCGCTGGATCAGTCCTTCGAAAATCCTTCCGGTGCCGGGGCGTTCGCCGCGCAGGGAATAATCGTCCCACAATAAGACCAGTCGGGGTTCGGCCGACCCGGTTTTGCGAATCCAATCCTCGCGGTTTAAAACGCCGGCGGCGGCCATCCGCTCGAGCCGATGGTCCATTTCCTGAACCATGGCCTCCAGCAGGTCCACGGCGGTCGCCTTGGAGGGAAGGAACCGGCGGCCGGCGGCGGCGAAGGGCGTGGTTTCCAGGTCGTTCCACGCGGCCGAGCCCGGGGGGAAAAGGATCAGAGCCAGGGTATCGGGAGTGTTCCGGGCCATCAGGCCGGCGGCGGCCTGCCGGAGCCATTCGGTTTTACCCGCCGTTTTAGCCCCGGCCACCAGAACGTGGGCATGGAGGGGGTCGGTCAGGTCCAGGAACGTGAGCCGGCCATCCGGGGCCACGCCGACCGGGACATAGGGTGAACCGGTCCGTGGGTCGGTTTTGGGAAGCTGGTTCTGGATTTTACGGAAACGAACGATTTCGGGCTCCGGCCGTTCCACGTCCACCCATACCCGGCCGGCCCGAAGGCCCACCAACGGCGGCTGGTGCAACCCCAGCCGATGCCCCACTTCGCGGGCGGTTTTCTGAAGCTGCGGCGGACGGACCCCCGGCCCCAGTTCCACCGGGTAACGGATGAACCGGGGAGCCACCACGGGATCCCCCGCCAGACGGACCACGCCGCCGGCCGCCAGAAAGGCTTCGGAGACCCGCCGGCCCATATCCAGCACTTCCGGAGTGAACACTTCGACGGTTTCGGTATCCCCCGGCAGAACCTCGGCCGCCTGGCCCAGCCGGTGAAGCAACCCAGCCCGGGTGTCGGCCAGTTCGCTTTCGGTGACCAGCCGGGCCTGAGGTTCCGGGCCGAACCGGACCAGAGTCAGCCCTTCCCGGGTTCCGGCTCCGCCCGACCGCCCCCGTCCGGTTTCACCCGCCAGAGCCAGTTGATACAGACCGGCCACGATCCGTTCCGTTTCCGGCATAAGGGGTTCGGACGAAAAAATAAGAACCTGCCAGCCTCCGGCGTCCGGACGCCACAGAGTGGCATCGGCCGCGCCGGTCAGGCGTACTCCATCGGTCCAGTCCGGTTCCCTAAGTTCCGGGGCCAGCGAAGGTTCCAGCGTCATGGTCCGGCGCAGACGGCTGAAATCGTCCGGCGCCCGGGGTTCAGGAGGATGGCGTGCGGCCCAAACCATATCCGCCAGCCAAAAAGCCAGTTG
>JAGVGV010000065.1 GCA_020056895.1 Deltaproteobacteria bacterium | reverse complement strand
GACTTGCTGTAAAACGCATCCACCATCACCCGGCCGCCCTCCATCCAGGCAAACACCTGAACCTTGTGGGCCCGGGCCGGCGGCGTGGCCATCAGTCCCCCGACGGCCAAGGCCGCCAGGACCATAAAAAATCGGAATAGGTACGATCGCATATATATCCGTTTCGCCCAACCGGCCAGGACGGAGGCCGGGGCGGCTTTGGGAAAGATAAGGAGGATCAGGGAGACGAACCGGGTTACCCGGCCACGGCTCCCTGGAGCACTTCCGGCCGGACCTTTCTGAGGAACTGGACCAGGGCCATGGTGATGAGCCCTTCAATGACCATGACCGGCAGGTGGGCGGCGATGGCGGCCAACGCCACGGTTCGGAAGGATTGGCCGGAAAGGTCGAGCGAAAGCCCCATGGCCAGGCCGGAAACCAGGATGGCCGAGGCGCCAGCCAGGAAACCGGCCAAGCCGGCCCGAGCCGCGGTTTCGCTCCGTATCCAGCCGCCGAAAACAAAATGCACCAGGATCGCGGGCGCGGCCATGTTGAAGGTGTTCACGCCCAGCCCGGTCAGGCCGCCATACTGGAACAGCACCGCCTGCAGGGCCAGGGCGATCAAAATGGCGGGTACAGCCGTCCAGCCCAAAAGAATGCCCATCAGACCGTTGAGCACCAGGTGAACGCTGGTCGGTCCCACCGGAACGTGGACGAAGGAGGCCAGAAAAAAGGCGGAGGACAACAGGGCCGTTTGAGGAATCCGGTCCGGGTCCAGCTTTTTCAGGCCATAGGCCGTGCCGGCCAGAGTGAGCACCGCGCCGGCCGCCAGGACCGGAGCCGCGAGAACACCTTCCGAAATATGCATGGTCCGCGCTTCCTTTTACTTCATGTCCAAGAATTGAACCCAGATCACGGCGCCGATTTCCACTTCTTTCTGCTTCCCGTCCTGAGGCAGGGTGAAATCGGCCTTGTTCAGGGCCGAAAATCCCCACCAGCCGGCCTTGGGCGCGGCATAGGTGAAAATGCCGTTCGGGTCCGCCTTGATGGTCTGGGTCACCATGTAATCGCTGGGGGCTTGGCCCGGGCCGTTTTGGCTGAAAAATTCGATTTCAACTTCGGCGCCCGGGACCGGCTTGCCGTTCAGCAAAACCTGGCCCTGGAACACGTTGCCCGTATACAGGCCATAGGGTTTGGAAACGGGAACGATCTCGGTTTTAAGCCCCACGGGTTGATCCCAGCCTTCGTCATCCCCAAAGGCGGCCATGTACGCCTTGGTATAGTGGATGATGAAAAGGTCTTCTTCCGGCTCGAAATAGGGCTGGGGTTCCATATGAAAAACATACAACCCGGGCCGGGTGACGGCGTAATCCGTTTCCCAGGTGGTGAATTCGCCCGTTTTCTTTTCCTTGAGCGTTCCCAGAAGGTCGCCCGTTTTGCCGTCGGTGGTCACGCCAAAAGCCTTGGGCTTGTCCAGATTCATCCCCTTGCCTTCGAAGGGGTGCCAGAACAACAGGTCCAGGTGGATGGACTTGGGATCGTCCTTCATGACCATTGGATCGGAAGGAATCACCATGCCGAAATGGGCGAACGCGGGCGAGGCGGCGATCAGCAGGGCCGCGGCCAGACCGAACAGAACCAGGCGTTTCATCGAACTCCTCCGTGCAACAGGTTGAACTCAATTGAAAATAGAGGCGTTCGCCGCCCGGGGGGCCGTCCAAATAAAAAAACCGGAAACCCCTTCCCCGATGGAAGGCGCATCCGGTCTTCGTGACCCTTTTTCGCTATGTTTCAGCTCGATCCGGGTGAGGACTTCGTGCCCTCTTTGAAATTGAGGCTACTCCAGCCGCCTGGGTGTTGTCAAGAGCCGCCGCGCCGGCCGGGTCTGGTAAAAATTGGGATGGCCAACCGGCATCGGCCTTCATGCGGCCGAAGGGGTCAAACCGCTGGGGGGCTTGCATTTCCCATGAAACCGCCTATATTGATGCCCTGGGGGAACGATCGAGGGGGCCAATGACGGTTGGTGCGTGAGCGCTTTGCGAAAGGAGCGTTTTTCATGGCGGAACACGTTTGCCCCTGGTGGATGGGCCATCTACTGGCCAATCGTTTGCGACGGTTGGTGCAAAACCCATACAAGATTCTTGGGCCCTACGTGCGGGAAGGCGCCACGGTTTTGGACGTGGGCCCGGGCATGGGCTTCTTTTCCTTGCCCTTGGCCGACATGGTGGGGTCCAAAGGCCGCGTGGTGGCCCTGGACATCCAGCCGAAAATGCTGGAAGGCCTGAGGTGCCGGGCGGAAAAGGCCGGCTTGGCGGACCGGATCGATTATCGGCTGGTTGATGGAGACGGCCAAAACCTGGCGGACCTGGCGGGCCGGATCGACTTCGCTTTATCTTTTTATATGGTCCACGAAGTCCCGGACATCCCCGGGTTCATGGCCGGGATCCATAAGCTGATGGCGCCCGGGGGAACCTGGCTGGTCAGCGAACCCAAGTTCCACGTATCCCAAGAGGATTTCGACCAAACCATAGCCATGGCGGCCCGGACCCGGTTCAAGGTCGCGGCTCGCCCGAACCTTGGTTTCAGCCATACGGCGTTGTTTCGACCCCTGTCGAAGGCGGAATGATCGTCCGGGAGGCCGGAATTTTCCCGCCTGGCCGTTTACCCCCGGCGGTATGTCAGTCGATGCCCAGCCGTTCGACCAGATCGTGGACCGAATAGGGGTCCACGGAAATCTGGTTCAGGTACAGGCCATAATGCAGGTGGGGACCGGTCACCCGGCCGGTCATGCCCACCAGGCCCAGGGGATCGCCGTCCGCCACGGTCTGGCCTTCCTTCACGTCGATCCGTGACAAGTGCATATAGACCGTGATCAGGCCCAGGCCGTGGTCCAGATAGATGGACCCGCCGGCGAAAAAATGGTTGCCCGCCAGAACCACCCGGCCGGCCGCCGGGGCCGTGACAAAATCCCCTTCGGCGCCGTCCAGGTCCACTCCGCCGTGCGGCGACGGCTTCAACACCCCGTTCATGACCGTCCGCCGGCCAAAGGAGCTGATGCTGGGGCCGGGGACGGGTTTTTTCCAAGGCCCCCGCCATAACCGTTCGGAGGACCGGACCGCCAGGGCGGCGACCACGAGTTTTCGTTCCTTTTCGTGCCGGGCCAGGTCTTCGGGGGAAAGGTTCACCTGGTTGTCGGGCACGGTCAGGTTCCTCGTTCCGTAATCCTTGTCCACCGTGGTCACGACCAACCGCCGGTGAGTTTTCCCGCTTTTTTCGTCGGTCCAGGCCGCGTCCAGGGGGTAGGCGCCCGGTTCCTGGCGAACGTTCACCGCGAACAGCCCGGCCCACCCTTCCGGAACCCGGAACAGGGAAACGGACCGGCCGTCATACTTGGCCGAAGGCCCGGCTTTTTCGCCCACGCCGGTCAGGAATACCATGGCGGGCTGGCCTCGGGCCGGAGCCGACGGTTCCACGCGGCATTCCTGGCCGGCGGCAACAGCCGTCCAAAAAAGCAGAAGGGTCAGAACGGCCAAGAGGAAGAATCCAGGCCGGCGGCTCAGGAACGGTTTCAGCGGGAGAAAACCCGATTCGGCGCTGGACTCATGCCAAGTTGACGGGAAAAAGGGATGGAGCCATCGCCACGCACCGGTAGAGGCGAGGCATGCCTCGCCCTCTAAGCAGGATGCCCAATGGGGATCAATCATGCCGGGTGAACCACAGATGCAGAAACACCAACCCGGTTCCTACGGAAATGCCGATATCCGCCACGTTGAAATTGGGCCAGTGGTACCCGCCCACGTAAAATTCCAGAAAGTCGATCACGGCCCCCAACCGGATCCGGTCCACGGCGTTGCCCACGGCCCCGCCCGCCACTAAGGCCAGGCCCCAGTGGAAAAAACGTTCCTCGCGGCCGGATGTTACCAAAAAATAAAAAATCACGCCCAAAGCCAAAAGGTTCATGGCCAACAACGCCGCCACTCGGTACCCATGGGCTTCGCCCGAAAACATGCCAAAGGCCACTCCGGTGTTCATGGCCAGGGAAAGATCGAAAAAGTGAGGAATCACCTCCGCCCGCCGGACGACCTGGAGGTGGTTCCAGATAGTGATTTTCGATGCCTGATCGGCGGCCAGGGTGACCAAGGCCACCAGCAGGAACCGGGACCATTTGCCCATCACGGTCAACCTATGGCCGTCCGGCAGCGGTCGCAGGGTTCCACCTGACCGTCCACTTCCCTGGCGGAAGGCTGCCGACGCCAGCACCGGGGACATTTGGGCCACGTCGCGGCCGATACCCGAATGTCCACCAGACCGGCCGGCCCGGCCGGTTCCGGACCCGAAACCGCCACATGGCCCGGTCCCCGGGTTACGATCAGGCCGCTCACGATCGCCGCGTCCCGCAGGGCGTCCGCGAAGGGCTTCAGGAATTCATACAAATCCCCCTCGGCCACCACTTCGACCGCCGCGTCCAGAGCATGGCCGATGGTCTTTTCCTT
>JAGVGV010000259.1 GCA_020056895.1 Deltaproteobacteria bacterium | reverse complement strand
GGCCACCAAGCCCAAGCCGTCGAGATGCCGGACCGGCGTTTTGCCGTACCGAGCCTGAATCTGGTCCACTTCCTCCTGGTTTTCGGAAAGGTGGGTAATCAGAGGGGCATGGTATTTCCGGGCCAGGCGTCCGCAGGAAGACAAAAGATCCGGCGAACAGGTGTACAGGGCGTGGGGTTCCACGGCCACGGAAATCCGATCGTGCCCCCGATACTCCTGGATCAAGCCTTCGGTGTAGGCCAGCCCTTGGTCCGGGGGGCCATAGTTGGGCGAAGGGAAATCGTACAGCACCTCGCCCACCAGGGCCCGAAGGCCGGACCGGTCCGCGGCTCGGGCAACTTCGCGTTCGAACAGGTACATATCGCAAAAAAAGGTGGTGCCCGACATGATCATTTCGGCGCAGCCAAGGAGGGCGCCCCAATACACCATTTCGGCGGTCAATTTTGCTTCGGCCGGAAAAATGTGGTCCTGAAGCCAGGTCATCAGCGGCAGGTCGTCCGCCAGGCCCCTCAGGCAGGTCATGGATACGTGGGTATGGGCGTTCACCAACCCGGGCATGACGAGTCCCCGGCCGGTTTGGAGCACCCGGGCGCCCGCGCCGTGGTCTTTTTCCACCTGATCCGCCGGGCCTACGGCCGTGATCCGGGCTCCGGTCACCGCCACGGCGCCGTGGAGGATGATCGGGCCGCCCGCCCGAGTAAGCACCAGATCGCCTTTGACAATAAGATCCGCCACGCTTTTCTCCTTCGGCCGCGTTTCATTCGCCTTGGTATCCTCAGAACCTTAATGTCCGCCTAGGGGCTTGTCAAGGAAAGTCGGACGGTTGGGGTAAGGCCTTGAGTTACGGGTAGCGCTTCCGGGTGGTCCAGGGGGCCTCCAACAATAGCCCTTTCCCGAGAAGCCGTCCGCTGGCCGCCGTCAGCTCTCGGCTCCCGAGGAATCAACAAAGTGAATCCGAATCATAATCCGAGTCATTCCGGTTGGATAAAGGGAAGACCCGCCCGTTTTGAACCGGAATGATCCGGGAATAAAACGAGGATGAAAAGCCTCGGCCCGAAGCAGACATCGAGACCGCCTGGATTTCGATAAGGTTCAGGCCAGATGCCTTAGGATTTTTTTCTTTAGTATATCGGCCGAATAGGGTTTGATGATGTATTCATTCACCTGAAGCTTGGCCGCTTCGATCACATTTTCCCGGTTCGCTTCACCGGTTACCATGATGAAGGGGATATCCCGGAGGCCGGGCTTGTCCCGTACGAACTTGAGCAGATCCAGCCCGGTAACGTGAGGCATGTTCCAATCGGAAATAACCAGATGAACTCCGCCGCCGCTTTCCAAAAGACTCATGGCCGTCCTGCCGTCCTCCGCTTCCACGATGTTGGTGATGCCCATTTGTTTCAAGATGCTGGACGTGGTTTTACGCATGCCGTGGTAATCGTCAACGATCAGGATGGTGCTTTTGTTCAGAGCAGGCCGCCGGGGTTCCTCTTTTTTTGCTTTCGGTTCGGACGCCGCCGCCAGGGCCTGGGACCGCTGAGGAACCGAGGCGGCATGGGTTTCCAGGGCGGTGGAAATGGGCAGATAAATTGTAAGCATGGTCCCGGTTAGCTCGGCGGTTTCATATTCGATTTTCCCGCCCAGGGTATCCGCGATCAATTTCGCCGAATACGTTCCGATGCCCGTTCCGCCCTGTTTGCCGGCGGTGGCGTATTTTTCGAAAAAGCGGTCCCGGATTTCCACGGGCACGGCCCCATCGTTGTGGATGGTCACCAGGGGCCCTTGGGTATTGTCCAGATTGATTGTCACGGAACGGCCGGGGGGTGAGGCTTCGACCGCGTTTTTGATCAAATTGGCCAGCATGGAGTAGCAAAGCATCTCCTCGCCCGCCACCACGAAGGTCATTCCGGGTTTGGCCAGAACGCCATTGTGCCGAACCACCAGGTTCAGGTTCTTTTCCTGGGCCATGTCCCGGGTTTCGCCATGAATCTGGGCGACCATTTTAAGGAGGTCCACGGGCGCCGGCCGAAGGGTATATTGGCCCGTTTCCATTTTATAAAGGTCCAGGGAACTATTCACCAGTTCGAGCATCCGGTAGGCCGATTCCTCCACCATCTCAAGGAGCTCCACCTGGTTTTGAGTCAAATTCCCTTCCGATATCAGGAGTTTGGGAACGTTGAGGACGGCGTTGAGGGGCGTTTTGAGGTCGTGGCGGCCCATGCGTTCCACGTCTTCACGCAACCGGATGTTTTCGCGGAGTATTTCGTTCTGCTTTTTCTGCTCTTCCTGGGCCAGTTTCAGCGAAAGGTGCGTCCGGACCCTGGCCCGGACAATGGGTGGGCTGAAGGGTTTGGTGATGTAATCCACGGCGCCCAGGTTGAAGCCCTTGGTTTCATCGTCCACTTCGGCCATGGCCGTGCAGAAAATCACGGGAATCTCCCGGAACCGCTCATCGGCCTTAAGGCGGCGGATCACTTCGTACCCGTCCAGCCCGGGCATCATGATATCCAGCAATATCAGGTCGGGCGGGGCATCGGCCACGCCTTCCAGGGCGCTTTCGCCATCCATGGCCACCTGAAGGGAAACGTCGTTTTCCAGGGTTTGAACCAGGATGTCGATATTCGTTTCAGTATCGTCCACCAACAGCACGCGACAGGCGGATGGGTCACGCATGGCCGTTTCCTTAGGCGGTTTAGGTCTTGTTTTCGGCCAGCCCGGGACGTTCCTCCTCGAAATCCGCGAACTCCAAGGCAATGGCCCGGAAGTCGTCCTCGATCTCCATGAAGGCATCAATCAGGTTGGGATCGAAGTGGGACCCCCGGCCTTCGGCGAGAATGGCCACGGCCCTGACGTGAGGAAAGGGCGGCTTGTATACCCGCTTGCTGATGAGGGCGTCGTACACGTCGGCGATGGCCATCAATCGACCGGACAGGGGGATGCCGTCGCCTTTGAGCCGCTGGGGATACCCGGAACCATCCCATTTTTCGTGATGGGTATAGGCGATTTCCTTGGCGTAATTGAGAAACGACGTTGGCCCTAGGTATTCCTCGGCCTTGGCCAGAGCGTCCCGGCCGTATTCGCAATGCTTTTTCATAAGGCCGAATTCCTCGTCCGTCAGCTTGCCGGGTTTTAGCAAAATGGCGTCCGGCACGCCCACCTTGCCCACATCGTGAAGCGGTGCGGATTTGTACAGCAGGTCGATGTCCCGGAGAGTCAGGTGATCCTGGTACTCGGGCCGCCGGCGGATATGTTCGGCCAGGGCTTTCACGTAGTTCTGCGTCCGCCGGATGTGGCCCCCGGTTTCGGGGTCGCGGGTTTCGGCCAGGGAGGCCAGGGTGAAAATAGTTACATCCTGAGTCAGGGCCAGTTCCCGGGTTCGCTCCTGGACCTTGATTTCCAATATTTCGTTCTGTTGTTCCAGTTCTTCCTTAGCTATTTTCAGTTCCAAATGGTTTTTCACCCGGGCCTGGACAATGGGCGGGCTGATGGGTTTGGT
>JAGVGV010000505.1 GCA_020056895.1 Deltaproteobacteria bacterium | reverse complement strand
GGGATTCCCACGGTCCTGGCCGGCGTCAATACCCCCTTCGACGCGGTGGTCACTTTTTACCTGCCTTTGGCCGGGGACGAAGCCGCCCGGCCCGAGGTGATCGAAATGCAGATTCTGGAAGAACAGCCCAAATAGCCCTGGTGAGCCCGGATGCGGGCACGCCCGGATTCTCCATCGCGGCCCCCTTTCCCGGGGGCCGCGATGTGTACTGAAACGCCAACGTAACTGTTCAGTTTCAGGGACGGGGGGGTGAAGAGGTGGGGAAAAGGGGGCTCCGATTCCTCTTGCCCGGCCTTCGAACCCTCCGGGAACCCCCTCACCCCGCCCTCTCCCCCGGGGGGGCGAGGGGAAAGAATCACTTGTCCCCTTACATCGGTTCTATCTTGATGCCGGGTCAAGTTCTCTTTTCCTTCTCCCCCGGGATCCGGAGCATGGTCTCGGATCCAAATTCGGGTCAGGGCATGGCCCTGACCCCGGGGAGAGGGCAGGGTGAGAGGGGGCGGACGCCACTCCTGCTTGAACCCTTACAATCGCCGACTCATCATCCCCGGAGGTTCCGGCATGACCTGGAAAATGGCCACCTTCAACGTCAACGGGCTTCGCGCCCGTTTGGCCGACCTGATGGACTGGATCGATACCGCCCGGCCGGACTGCCTGTGTTTGCAGGAAACCAAATGCCCGGACTCCGATTTCCCCCAGAGTCCCTTTCAGGAACGGGGGTATCAACCATACTTCCGGGGCCAGAAGGCATATAACGGAGTGGCCGTGCTGGTTCGGGAGGAACCCCAGGCGGTCCGATTGAGCTTCGATGACGGCCAGCCGGACGAAGAGGCCCGGTTCATCGCCGCCCAAACCCATGGCATTTGGGTCATCAACACGTACGTTCCCCAGGGCCGGACCGTAGACCATCCCGCGTTCGAGCAAAAACTGGACTTTTTCCGCCGCGTGAAACGGTACCTTGGCCGCCATGACCCGGGGGAACCCCTGATCTGGACGGGCGACCTGAACGTGGCCCCCGAACCTTTGGATGTGTATGATCCTCTAAGGCTGGAAGGGGAGGTGGGGTTTCATCCCCGGGAACGGGAAGAGCTGAAAGACGTCGCCGCCTGGGGATTGACCGACTTGTTCCGCCGGCTTCACCCGGACCGAAAACAATTCAGTTTTTGGGATTACCGCCTGCCGTCGGCGCTCAAGCGGGGGTTAGGCTGGCGGCTGGATCACATTTGGGTTACCGAGCCCCTGGTCCGGACCGCCCTTTCTTCGGATGTGGACGCCGAACCCCGGACCCGCCCCAAACCCAGCGATCACGCCCCGGTCTGGGCCGAATTCAACTGGGAATGAGCCTGGGGCAACCGGCCAGCCCCACGGGAGCCTCTGGCGCGTGGATCCATTCACCGTGGCCCCGCTTTGATTGGGGAACGGACCGGATGGACCGGCCCGTTTCCTGGCGGCCTACCGTTTTCGAAGCGACTTCTTATCCACCTTGCCCACCGAGGTCATGGGGATGGCGCTTACGAATTCGATGATTTTGGGAACCTTATAAGGGGCGAGTTTTTCCTTGGCGAAGGCGAACAGTTCGGCCCGGATGTCGTCTTCCGGCTTGTCCTTGTACGCCGGGCTTTTTTGAACGAACAACTTGACGATCTCGCTGTCCGGCCGGTCCGGGTTGGGCAGCCCGATCAGGGCGCACATGCTGATGGCCGGGTGCCGGTACAGCTTGTCCTCCACTTCGCTGGAAAACACCTTGAATCCGCCCACGATGAGCATGTCCTTGGCCCGGTCCACCACATAAACGAACCCGTCCTCGTCCATGCGGCCCACGTCGCCGGTGTGCATCCATTTTTTTCCATCATGGATTCTGAGGGCGTTCTGGGTTTCCTTGGGTTTGTTCAGGTAACCCATCATCACCTGGGGACCGTGGCAGATCAGTTCCCCTTCCTCGCCCATGGGCACTTCGGTTTCGCCGTCGTTCAGGCTGACGATCTTGAATTCGGTATTGGGCAGCGGCACGCCCACCGCGCCGATTTTCTTTTTTCCCCGGCCCGGATTGACGGTGATCAGCGGGCTGGTTTCGGTCATACCCCAGACTTCCACCATCTTGTTGGGACCGACGATGGCCTCCAGCGCCCGGATGCCTTCCACGGGGAAGGGGGCCGCGCCGGACATGCAGTAGCGCAGGTTGGAAAAGTCCAGTTTCTTGAAATTTTCGTTGGCCATGAGCATCAGGAAAAGGGACGGCACATTGATCATGAAGGTGGGTTTGTGGGTGTCGCATTCCTTGACGATATGTTCCACGTTTCTGGGGTCGGGGATCAGGCACTGGGTGGCGGCCCAGGCCATGGCGCACGTGGTGACGAACAGCCCGGCCTGGTGAAATATGGGGAATCCGGACACCCATACTTCCTTGCCCCGTTCCATTTTCATCCAGTCTTCGAACTGGTACACATTGGCCACCATGTTGCCATGGGACAAAACGGCGCCTTTGGGCGGCCCGGTGGTGCCCCCGGTGTATTGGAGGTAGCAGGGGTCGTCCTTGTTCAAGGTTACGTCCGGCGGCTCGTCGGGGTACTGCTTCAGCACGTCGTAGAAAGCGGCCACGGATTTGCCGGCCAGGGGTTTGCCGGCGGGATATTGGGTAACGCTGGGCAGCGGATCGAACACGCCGGTAACCAAAACCTCCTTCACTCCCGCCGCCTGATCCGCCACGGCGGCGAACTTCGCGTCGAAGAGCACGTCCAGGGTGACCAGGACCTTGGCGCCGCAGTCGTTGAGCTGATAGACCATTTCGTCGGGCATGAGCAGGGGGGCCAGCCCGGAAATGGCGCAGCCGGCCCGTAGCGCCCCGACGATGGTCACCAGGTACTGGGGCGTGTTGGGGAGATTGACGGCCACCACGTCTCCTTTCCCCAGCCCCTTTGCCTTCAAGTAAGCGGCGAACCGTCCGGAAAGCTCCATAAGCTGTCCAAAGGTGAGGGAGGCGCCCAGATAATGCAAGGCGGTCCGGTCCTTGTGGGCCTGGAATGATTGGAGAAGGTAGTCTTTGAGGGAAAAGTCGGGGATGGGGATTTCGGCGTTGACGTCCGCGTCGTACGACTTCAGCCAGGGTTTCTTTTCGTAGACCATGCCAATCTCCTTTGGGGATATTTACGGCCGAGGCTGGTTGGAGCCTCGGCCGGAGGTCCGAACCGCCTGGTTCGCGGGCTACAGGCCCACGATGTTGATGCTCACCAGATTCATGGCCGGGAACCCGCCCATGTTGTGGGTCAGGCCCAGCTTGGGGTTCTGAATCTGGCGCTCGCCGGCCTTGCCCTGAAGCTGCTTGTACATTTCGTACATCATCCGTAGCCCCGAAGCGCCGATGGGATGGCCGAAACACTTGAGCCCGCCGTCCGGCTGGCAGGGAATTTTTCCATTAAGGTTGTAAAAACCATCGCGGATGTCGTTGCCGGCCTTGCCCGGTTCGGAAATCCCCAAGTCCTCGTAGGTCACCAGTTCGGTGATGGAGAAGCAGTCATGGACCTCCATCATGCCGATTTCCTCCCGGGGCTTGGATACTCCGGCTTCCTTGAACGCCCGGGCCGCGCATTCCCGGCCGGTCTTGACGTACGTGCCGTCCCAGGCCGAGGTCAGGAGCTCTTCGCCGGAACTCAGGGCGATCTGCATGGATTTCACCCGGACCGGATCCGGCCGGAAATCCTTGGCCCGATCGGCCCGGCAAACAATGGCCGCGGCCGCTCCGTCGCTCACGCCGCAGCAATCGAACAGGCCCAGGGGCCAGGCGATCATGGGGGCTTTCAGAATCTGTTCGACGCTCACTTCCTTCCTAAGATGGGCTTTGGGGTTCTTGGCGCCGTTGGCGTGGCTCTTGGCCGAGATCATGGCCAGGATTTCCTTGCCTTCCTGAGCGGACAGCCCATATTTCGAGAAATACCGGGTGGCCATCATGGCGAAGGCCCCCGGAGCGGTGATGGTGGGATAGATCATCCGGTTTTTCGAACCCAAAACCTGGGAAAATTCGGGCAGCCCGCCGTACCCGGTATCTTTCAGCTTTTCCACGCCCAGGGCCAGGGCGATATCGTACGCGCCCGAGGCCACGCCGTAGACCGCCCCTCGAAGGGCTTCCGAACCGGTGGCGCAAAAATTTTCCACCCGCGTCACGGGAATGAAGGGAAGTTTCAGGGCCATGCTGAGCGGCGTGGCCGATTTGCCCACGTTCACTTCATCGAAACAGGAACCGAACCAAGCCGCCTGAATGTCCTTTTTTTCTATGCCCGCGTCTTGGATGGCCTCCATGAAGGCCTCGATGATCAGATCGTCCGCCCCGTCGTTCCATCGTTCGCCGAATTTAGTGCAGCCCATGCCGATGATGGCCACTTTATCCTTAATGCCTTCCGCCATTTTTATCCTCCAGGAATCCGATGTTCCGGTGTAGAACCTGTCCCAAAATGATTCTTGGGCCCTGGATGCTTCGCCGGAAGGGAGAACCCAATCCTCAAAATACCTTTCGTATTCATTCGGTTGGCTTCCCCCTCCTCGCCCCGGGGCCAAACTCCCCAATTTGGGGATAGGTTCTAGTTCGCTTTGGGCACGGCTTTCCAGAAATACCCGTGGATCCCGAATTTTTCGTCCACGTATTTCCGCCGGAAGCTCATTTCCACGGACATGCCCACCTGGACTTCTTCCAGGTCCGCGTCGGTGATATCGAACCAGAACCGTCCCCCGCCGTCGAATTCGACGATGCCGTAAATGGCCGGCGGGTTGGGGGTGAAGGCCAGGTTGTCGCCGGTGAAGGTGAACAAACTACCGATTTTTTCGGCGAACCGGTACGATTCGAACTGGTCCACGGCGCCGCATCCCGGCTGGGCGCAGACGCGTTGGACGGGGAATTGAGGCGTACCGCAGGCCAGGCAGCGGCTGCCCGTAAGGCCCAGTATCTGGTGGCGGTCCCGCCACAGGGCGGACAGCGCGGTAAAGGCGGTCACTTCCCCTCGGATGCCTTTTTCGGCGGGCAAGAGCCCCTGCCAAACCGCCATTTTTTCATAGGACGTCAGAGCCCGTTTGGCGGCCAGATGTCCGGAAACGCCTCGGCGGCCTTTTTTCACTTCGCCGATCCGGTCGGTGACCCGGAACAG
>JAGVGV010000258.1 GCA_020056895.1 Deltaproteobacteria bacterium | reverse complement strand
GGCCACCGGGCTCCGTTCGCCCTTGACCAGGGTGATATGGCCGGCCAGGTCGGAGCTTTTCAGTTTTTCAATCAAACGGGTCAGACCGTTGCTGGATGCATCCAGGTACGGGTGGTCAATCTGTTCCACGTCGCCCGTGAACACGATCTTCGATCCTTCACCCACCCGCGTCAACAGGCTTTTGATGGCGTGGGAAGTGCAGTTCTGGGCTTCGTCCACCAGAATGAACCGCCGGGCGATGCTCCGGCCCCGGATGTACGACAGGGCTTCCAGTTCAATACGGCCGGAAAGGGTCAGATAGCTTTCGATGTCCAAAAGATTGCCCGAATCCTGGGAACGGGAGGCTTTGCCCCGGGTGTAAGGGCCGCCGCTGGGGGGGCCGGATCGGAAAAGGAATTCCAGGTTGTCGAAAATGGGCTGCATCCAGGGCCGGATTTTTTCCTGTTTGTCTCCCGGTAGAAAGCCCAAATCCTGGCCGTCCAGAGGGATCACCGGCCGGGTGACCAGTATCTTGTCGTACCGGTTCCCTTCCAACACCTGTTCCAGGGCCGAAGCCAAAGCCAACAGCGTTTTCCCCGTGCCGGCGCCTCCGGCCAGGGTGACGATCCGAACATCCTCGTCCATCAACAGGTCCAGGGCGAAGGTTTGTTCCTTGTTCCTTGGCTTCAGGCCGAATACATCCGCCCGGGCCGACATGGACAACGGATACAAGCCTTGGCCCACTTTTCGGGCCAGCCCCGAAACCGACGGGTTTTCCCGGCTTTTCAAAATCACGAACTGGTGAGGCCAAAGGGGGCCGCTGGCGTCGTCGTCCCAGGCCAGGCCTTTGTCCTGGTAAAAATCTTCCAACTCCCCGCCGCTCACGAACCATTCCGTCCGGCCCGCGTACAGGCTTTTGAAATCCACTTTGTCGTTGATCAGGTCTTCGGCGTTGAGTCCCAGAACGTCGGCCTTGACCCGAAGGTTCAGGTCCTTGGATACCAGCACCACCCGGCCGTTTTCCGGGTCGCGGGCCAGGTTGAGGGCCGAAGCCAGAATGCGGTTGTCCGGCTTGCCATGGTCCAAAAGGTCCAGGCTGTCGGGCGCGTCCTGGAACCGGGAATGATTCACTTCCACCCGGATGGTGCCTCCGCCGGGCGTGGGCACGCCTTGGGAAAGCTCGCCCTGGTGCCGCAGTTCATCGAGAATCCGCGACACTTCCCGGGCATTCCGGCCGATCTCGTCCTGACGGCGTTTTTGGTTGTCGATCTCTTCGATCACCGCCAGAGGAATGACCACCCGGTTTTCCTCGAACACGAACAGGGCTTCGGGGGTGTGGAGCAGAATATTGGTGTCCAGGATGTAGGTTTTGGGCCGCGAGGCCGACTCTTCAGCCTCCGCCGGGCTGATCGCTTCGTGAAGGAAAGGATATTCGTTCGCGTCGCTTCTTGGTCCAGGCAAGGTGAGCCTCCAGGGTAAAACCGACCCGGAACTGATGGATTTCCGGGTTTTACGGCGGGGAGGGTTTTCCGTTTATGGACCGCGGATATTCCCCTGATCCCACCATATGTTGAACGATCACCTTAGCCTGACACAATATGCGACGTTTGGCAACAAGGATTTGGCCGATGCCCAGGCGGAGCCGAATCGAGGCCGGCCGGCGTCTTTCGGCCGGGCCGATCGTTCCACCTTACAAGCCGGCCAGTTGGGCCATCAGGCCAAAGGCTTCCACGGCGTTGCCCGGGGTGGAATCCCCCTGGAACTGGCGGTACAGGGTCCCCAGAGTCACGCCGATCCGTTCGGGGTCGGTCCAATGGCGGTATGGGCCGGCCATCATGACCGCCGCCGCTTCCGGCAGAGAACGGCCGGCGTCGAAATGCCGCCGGGCTTCAACCCGGGTGGTTTCCCAATAGGCCTTCACTTCGGCCACGCCCGCTTTGTCGGTAATGGGTCCGTGGCCGGGGACGAACAGGTCGGCGTCGAACTCCATCATCCGGTCCAGGGCCCGGACCCAGTTTTCCACCGGCCCGGTCCACAACAAGGGCGTGCCGCCGATGAACAGCATGTCGCCGGCGAAAACGATCCGGGCTTGGGGCACGTACACGATGGCGTCGCCCAGAGTGTGGGTGGGGCCCACTTCAATGACCTGAACGTCCACCGAGCCCACCTTGAGATTCAATTGGCCTTCAAAAGTTTGGGTGGGCGGCGTCAGGGTGATGCCTTGGTAGTCGTACCGGCCGAAGGCTTTTTTGAAATAGGCCCCCATGGGCCCGAGGGCGTCGGCGCTCTGAAGCAGCCCGGCCATCATGGCCGGCGGCACGGCGCTGAATTCTTCGGCGCAGGCTTTGGTGGCAACGATGCGGGCGGCTCCCGCTTTTTCGTTGCCAAAGGTATGGTCGCCGTTGGCATGGGTGTTCACCAGGGTGTCGATCTTCAGGCCGGGAGCGAAACCCGGGATGCCGGCCAGCATTTCGCCGGTCAGATTCAGGTCGTACAGCGTATCCACCAGCAAACCCTGGCTGCCATCCCGGATCAGGCCTGCGTTGTTGAGGCCCCATGATCCATCCGGCTGCAGGTACGCATAACACCCGCCTCCCAGGTCGTGCCATCCCTTGGTATACGGAAAACGATTCATGACGGCGGCTCCTTAGCGGTCGAATTGGCTTTTCAAAAGGTACAGCCGGGCGGTCAGGTCGGCCCGGCCGGCTTCGGTTTCCATGGCTTTTCGAAAAACGTCGGGCAGGTACAGGTGGTCCGAACATTCCAGCACGGCGGCCAGAATCTGCAGCTCGTGCTCGGGACTCCGGGCGCTGTGGAACCGGGCCAGAGTTTCCGACAGCAAGGCCTTGTCCAGCGGCCGCTGGGTGACCAGAGCTTCCCGGCGAGCCCGGGTGAGCAGGCTTTCGATGTCGGCTCCGGAAAGGGAACGATCGGTGGGAAGGTCGGGAATCTGGTCCGGGCCGATATCCAGGCCCAGCTTTTTGGCCATGGCCTGGAACATTTCCCTCCGCTCCTCGGTGGTTTCCGGGTAGAACAAAGGAATATGCTCCTCGCACCGGCCCTGCCGCTTGAGGTCGATGGGCAACAGGTCGGGCCGGCAGGTCAAGAGGAACCAGATGGTTTTGCCCCGCTGGCGGGTATCGCCCATCTGGCCGGCCAATTGAGCGAACACCCGGGACGAGGTGCCGGCGTCGCCTTCCTGGTTCCGGTCGCCCACGGCGGCGTCGGCTTCGTCGATGATTACCGCCACCGGCCCCAATTCCTTCAGCACGCCCAAGATTCGTTCCAGGTTGGCTTCGGTTTCCCCCACGTATTTGCTTCGGAAATTTTTGAGCGTAACCGACGGAATGCCCACCGATCCCGCGTAGCAAGTGGCCAGAAAGGTTTTCCCGGACCCTACGGGGCCGGAAAGAAGGTACCCCATGGGCACGGCTTCCAACTGGCCTTCCGCCACCAGCCGGGCATCCTGGGCCAGGCGGGTTTTGGCCGCGTGGTGGCCGGCCACCAGGTCCAGCGTCATTTTCGGTTCCACGAATTCGAGCAGACCCGGCGTCTGGGCTTCGATGAGCTGTTTTTTAAGGCGCATCAATTCCGCGTCACCGGCCGCACCGGAAGGCTCGGAAGGGGTTGGGCCGTCCAAGGCCGGTGGTTCGGCTGGCGGCAAGGCCAGGTCTCCCAGAACGCGGGGGAGCGGGCCGCCGGACGCTTTTTCTTCAACAGGCGCGGTCCAGCCCGTCATTCGGACGAGGTTCCCAAGGTTCATCAGGGTCAGGCCCGACGTCAACCCGGCCAGCCGGTCGGCTTCGGAGGCCCTGTCGGGATACAGGACTTCAATGAACCGCTTCCGAGTGTCCCGATCGGGGAGGGGCAGGCGGATTTCCGTGGAATACCCGCTGCCCACCAGGGTCGTGTGAATCCGGGAAAGGCCGGTGGTTAATAGGAGGATCACGATATGGGCGGCGCGGACTTTGGGGGACCGGGCCCAGTTGAGCAGCGCGGCCAGGTGTTCCGGTTCGCGGCCTTCGGCCGGAGCCAGCAGCTCCGCATAGTCAAATAGAAAGGCCGCCCGGCGGCCCAGGCCGGTTTCGGCTTCGTCCACCAGCCGGGTGACCAACCGGTCCAAAAGCCGGAAGAGGGGAGTGGGTTCTTGGGGCGGCCGCGTCACCCCTGGCCAGGTGGACCCCAAATAATCCCGCATCCGGGTTTCGCGGTCTCTGTTTCCCGCCGGATGAAGCCTCAAGCCCCGCCCCAGATCGTAATGCAGCACCAAATCGTACGCGCCAAAGGCCCGCCGGGCCAGGAAGTCCGTGACCGCCTCCACCCTCACCTTGCCGTCGTCGTCCTTCTCGGCCACCACGTCGTCCACGTTGCCGTGAAGAATGAAAAAATGGGACGATCCCGAAAGGAAATGCCGGCCGATTTCTTCGTACCAGGCGGGTCGGACCGATGGGCTGGTCATGCCGTCACCTCAACATGCGTCTTGCTGGAAAACAGGGGAACCCCTGGAGAAGGAATCATAGCACGATCCATCAAGTTCCGGCGAGCCCTGTGGGGCTTTGCGGTTCATTCCTCACCTGGCGCTTCGCTGTTTTGAATGGGCGAATAATAGAAGTGAAAGAGAAAAAAGGGCGACCGCGATGCAATATCCACAAAATGATGTATCATATCAAATTGTTAAGGATGCAACCGGCAACGAGTTTATTTTTTCTTTCACTTCTGGTCTTCTCCTGATCCCCGGCTAACCACACCAAACAGTAAGAACCCTTCACCTCTGGCGAGCACCCGTTTCAAAGCGATTCCAGGGTGACGATTTTCCCCATTATGCTATACTTCCCTTCAGGGATCGGCGGGCCGATGGTGGAACCGCCGGGAATCAAAGACAAAAACATCCTATATCCACTATTTCCCGGGAGGAGGGCCAACGCAGACCCATGGCCGGACCCGATGTTTCAAGGCAAATCCTCATGGGTTCCAAGGAAGGCGGCAAAACCTACGCCTTCAACGACGACCACGACGAAGGCATACCGGCCCAGACGTGGTTCCAGGAATCCGATGAAGGGCTCATTCTGTTCGTGGTGTTTTATACTCAGGCCTGCCGCTGGTCCCGGTGCCTGGGGTGCAACCTGCCGTCGCAGTCCACCCTGAAAACCGTGGGATACGGGCCTTTGATCCGGCAGATCGACCACTTGTTCACTCTGCCGGAGGTGGCCGGCCGGCGGCTGGACATCCAAAAGCTGATCGTGAGCAACAACGGGTCCGTGCTGGACGAAGCCACTTTTTCGTCCACGGCGCTCATGTACCTGATGGTCCGGGTGAACCTGAACCTGCCCCGTCTGCGGGTTTTGTGCCTGGAAACCCGGCCGGAATACGTGGACCTGGCGGAGCTGGAATTCCTTTCCCGGGCATTGAAGGAAGGGGATTCGGCCACCCAACTGGAAGTGGCCGTGGGGTTCGAAGCCTTTGATGCCCGGATCCGGAATGAAGTGTTCCGCAAGGGGCTGGACCTGCCCGTGTTTGAACGGTTCGTCCGGGACGTGGGCCGGTATGGCTTTCGGATCAAAACCTATTTCATGCAGAAACCCGTACCGGGCATGACGGACGAAGAAGCCGTGGCCGACATCCACCAGGCCATCGACTATCTGGACGGCCAGTCCCGGGCTCACAATGTGCCGATCAACCTCCATTTGAACCCCACCTACGCGGCCAGGGGAACGCCGCTCGCCGAAGCATTTACGCGAGGCGAGTACCAACCTCCCCGGCTGGTTGATGTAGCCCGAGCCGTAGCCAAGGCCGAAGGCGCCAACGTGAAGGTCTTCGTGGGGCTGTTTGATGAAGGGCTGGCCGTGCCCGGCGGCGGATTCATCCGCCCCGGCGATGAAGCCTTGGCCAAGGCTCTGGACGAATTCAACAAAACCGGCGATTTTGGGCTGTTGAAGGCCGTTCCCGCGAAGTAAGCGTGATCCGCCGACGGATACCCGGCGGGAAAGGAGATAGGAAAGGCCATGAAAAAAGCGATGCTTCTGGCGATGCTGGCCCTTTGGCTGGCGCCGGCTACGGCTCTGGCCGCCAACTACATCCAGGTGCCGCCCCTCAAGTCGGTGATTCAGACCAAGGCCGCGCCTGTACGGACGGCCGATCCGGTGTCGGCGCCCATCATCACCTGGGGGGGCGACATCGCCACCATCCTGGCCAACGGCAACGCGGCCGAAACTCAAAAGGGCAGCCTGTTCGATCGGCAGGGGTTGAAGCTCAAGCTGACCCGAGTGGATGATTTTAAAAAACAGCTCGAATCGTACCTCAAAGGGGAAACGCCATACCTTCGGGGGACCATGGGCATGTTGGGCCAGGCGGCCGAAGTGATCGGGTCCGACCCCAACGCCAAGCCGGTGGTGATCTATCAGCTTACCTGGTCCAGCGGCGGGGACTGCCTGGTGGTCAAGCCCGGCATCGAAAAGGTGGCGGACCTCAAG
>JAGVGV010000134.1 GCA_020056895.1 Deltaproteobacteria bacterium | reverse complement strand
CCCACCCGTTCGTGGGCTTTCCGGAAGGGCACGCCCCGCCGGACCAGGTGGTCGGCCAGGTCGGTGGCGGTGACGAAGGGATCGTCGGCCGCGGCCCGGGTCCGGTCGATCCGGAAGGAGAGCCTTCTAATCAGCCGGGCCATGAGCGGCAGAGCCAAATCCAGGGTTTCCACCGTATCGAACAGGGGCTCCTTGTCTTCCTGAAGGTCCCGGTTGTACGACATGGGCAGCCCCTTGAGCACGGTTAACAAGCCCATTAAATGACCGTACACCCGTCCCGTTTTGCCCCGGATCAGTTCCGGCACGTCCGGATTTTTTTTCTGGGGCATGATGGACGATCCCGTGCACAGCTCGTCGGGCAGGTCCACGAACCCGAATTCCGATCCGGCCCACAGAATCAGGTCTTCCGACAACCGGGACAGGTGCATCATGATGAGGGCCGCGGCCGAAAGAAGTTCGATCACGTAATCCCGGTCCGCCACCGCGTCCAGGCTGTTGTCCACCAGGCGCGAAAACCCCAGTTCCTTGGCCACGAAGGCCATATCGATGGGCAGGCCCGTGCCGGCCAGGGCGGCGGACCCCAGGGGCATGGCGTCCACCCTGGGGCCGAGGTCCTTCAACCGTTCCCCATCCCGGGCGAACATTTCGTGATACGCCATCAAGTGATGCCCGGCGACGATGGGCTGGGCTCGCTGCAGGTGCGTATACCCTGGCATGGGAGCGTCCTGGTACCGTTCCGCCTGGTCGATCAGCGCTTCTCTCAAGTCCCAAAGATGGCCCCGGATCCGGGACAGGGCGTCCTTTACGTACAACCGGGTGTCCAGGGCCACCTGGTCGTTCCGGCTGCGGGCGGTGTGCAGTTTTTCTCCGGCCGCGCCGATTTTTTTCGTAAGCGCCCGCTCGATGTTCATGTGCACGTCTTCGAGCTTTGGGTCCCAAACGAATTGTCCGGCCTGGATTTCGTCCCGGATGGCTTCCAGGCCCCGGACCATGGCCTCGGCTTCATCCGCCGGAACAAGGCCCACCCGGCCCAGCATCCGGGCGTGGGCCACGCTGCCGGCCAGGTCGTACGGCCAGAGCTTTTGGTCGAAATGAACGGACATGGAAATGGCTTCCAGAAGGTCGTCCGTTTCGCCGGAAAACCGCCCGCCCCAAGGCTTGGCCAGACCCTCTCCGGCCGGCGCATTGGTTTTCGCCGCCTTGGCCGCGCCTTTGGGGGGCGAACCGGCGGACTTGGGCCGGGCCGGTTTCTCCTTCGAAGCCGGAATGGCCGGGGGCTTTTTCCTTTTTTTCTGGTCCGCCGCGTCACCATCGGGAGCCGGCGGCTTTTTTTTCGGCATGACCAATAATTCCCTATTCCGGCAGCCGATGCTGGCCCCGGAGCCTCAGGCCGGCCAGCCGGATGAACCCGGCGGCGTCCTTCTGATTGTATACTTCGTCCCGCTCGAACGTGGCCAGATCCATGTTGTACAGGGAGTTGGGGGATTTGCGGCCCGCCACCAGGCAGTTGCCTTTGAATAGCTTGAGCCGCGCCGTGCCATTGACCACGGTTTGGGTCTGGTCCACCAGAGCCTGAAGCGCCAGGCGTTCGGCCGAATACCAAAATCCGTTGTACACCATCTGGGCGTACTTGACGACCAGGGAATCCTTGAGGTGCATGGCTTCGCGGTCCAAGGTGATGGATTCCAAAGCCCGGTGGGCCCGGTGGAGGATGGTGCCGCCGGGGGTCTCGTACACGCCCCTCGATTTCATGCCGACGAACCGGTTTTCCACCAAATCCACCCGGCCCACGCCATGCCGGCCGCCCAGATCGTTCAGCCGGCTCAGCAGGGCGGCGGGGGAAAGACGTTGTCCATCCACGGCCACGGGTACGCCCTGTTCAAAGTCGACTTCCACGTACTGGGGCTGGTCCGGAGTCCGGTCCAGGGGCGTGCACAAGGTGAACATTTCCGTATCCGGTTCCACCCAGGGGTCTTCGAGCTGACCGCCTTCGTAGCTCATGTGAAGGAGGTTCCGGTCGCAGGAATAGGGTTTTTCCACCGTGGCCGGGACGGGAATGCCATGCTTTTTCGCGTATTCGATCAAGTCGGTCCGGGACCGGAAATCCCACAGCCGCCAGGGGGCCACGGTTTTAAGCTGGGGGGCCAGGGCCATCTGCGTCAGTTCGAACCGGACCTGATCGTTCCCCTTGCCGGTGGCGCCGTGGGCCACGCCGTCGGCGCCTTCGGCCAGAGCGATCTGGACCTGCTTGAGGGCGATGAGCGGCCGGGCCAGGGACGTGCCCAACAGGTAATCGTTTTCATAAACGGCATTGGCCCTCAGAGCCGGGAAAACGAAATCGCGGACGAAATCCTCGCGGAGGTCCTCGATGTAGATTTTGGCGGCTCCGGTCTTGAGCGCCTTGGCTTCCAGACCGTCCAGTTCTTCGGCCTGACCCAAGTCCGCCGCGAAGGCGATGACTTCGGCGCCATATTCTTCCACCAGCCATTTCAGGATGACGGATGTATCCAATCCGCCGGAATAGGCCAGCACCACTTTTTGGGCTTTTTTCATGGGAACGTGCACCTCCAGGATCATTCTGGAAAAATAATTCTCCCCCGGGGAACCATGGGGCGCCCCGGCGGACGTTCGCTCGTTGATTTATCGCCGGCCCGGCATCAGGCTTTGGCGGCGGCTTCGGTCACCGACGCCTCCAGCGCCGGCATCAACAAGTCCACTTCGGCCTCGGTGATGATCAGGGGCGGGACGAAGCGGATCACGGTGTCGCGGGTGACGTTGACCAGGAAGCCTTTTTTCATCAGGTCTTTCTGGATAT
>JAGVGV010000317.1 GCA_020056895.1 Deltaproteobacteria bacterium | reverse complement strand
TCCGCGTGGAAAAAGGCCGGGTGTTGGAGGAACGGACGATCGACCATACCCAGGACCGCCCGCCATCGGTGCTGGAATAACCCATCCCTGGCCGGATGCGCCTGGTTTCCCTAAAAGGAAAATCAGGCTTCGGCGAGCCGGGGCTTCCGCTTTCTTTCGATGAAGGCGTAGGCGCTGTGCTTATGGATGGATTCGAAATTCTCGGCCGCCACCGAAAACCAGGTGACGTTGTCGTCGGCTTCGATCTTGCGGGCGATTTCCCGAACCACGTCCTCGACGAACATGGGGTTGTCGTAGGCCGATTCGGTCACGTGCTTTTCATCGCTTCGTTTCAGCAGCGAAAACACTTCGCACGAACAGCTTTCCTCCACCAGCCGGATGATCTCTTCAATCCAGATAAATCGGACGAACCGGACCGACAACCGGACCTCGCCCCGCTGGTTGTGCGCCCCGTACTGGCTGATTTCCTTGGAACAGGGGCACAAGGTGGTGATCGGCACCCGGACTTCGACCATGATGTCCTGGCCCTTGTCGTTTAGCGATCCAATGAAGCGGCAGGTATATTCCATCAGGCTGGGCGTGCCGGAAACCGGAGCCAGCTTTTCGATGAAATAGGGGAAGGTCAGTTCCATGTGGGCGCTTTCGGCTTCCAGCCGGCGTTTCATGGCTTCCAGGATGCGGCCCAGGTTCTGAGGCGAAATATCGTGGCGGTATTCGGAAAGGATTTCAATGAAGCGGGACATGTGGGTGCCCTTATACCGGTGAGGCAGGTCCACATACATGTTCACGCTGGCCACGGTCCGTTGCTGCCCCTTGGCCCGGTCCAGAACCGTAATGGGGTAGCGGATGTCCTTAACGCCGACCTTGTCGATATCGATCATGCGGTCGTCGGCCTGGCGTTGAACGTCGATCATTGAAGCCTCCATTTCGAGGGTCCACGAACGGCCCCCCCGCTCAGGGCCACCGTCATATCAAAAAGATTTATCTTTGGAAATGATAAAATGGGGGGAGGCGGCCGTTCAGGGCGGGCGGTTGTCTTTTCGGGCGGGCCGTCCATTTGTTGGTTTTGCTTTCGTTGGAACATTCGGGTTGACAAGGGCGGGGCGATGGTATATCAAGTTAGTCAACAAAAATTACCACTGGTATACCACGGGGCCCGGGCCCCCAAACCAACCGGAGGTCCTCCATGAACCAACCCTATGATATCCTGATCATCGGCGGCGGCGTCATCGGATCCGCGTCCGCCTATTCCCTGATGAAAAAGGACCCCGGCCTCCGGCTGGCCGTGATCGAAAAGGACCCGTCCTACTCCCACGCCTCGTCCACCTTGTCCATGGCCAACATTCGGCTCCAGTTCAGCCTCAAGGAAAACATCCAGATCTCCCAATACGCCATGGACGCTCTGGACCGGTTCAGCGAAGACATGGCCGTGGGTGACGAACGGCCGGACGTGGGCTTCCATCACGAAGGAAACCTGTTCCTATACGGCGAAAAGGAAGAACCGGCCGCCCGGGACAGCCTGAAGCTGCAGCAATCCCTGGGATGCCCCGTCCGGTGGTGGACGCCGGACCAGGTGCGCGAAGCCTATCCCTTATACGACGCCAGTCCCTATGTGGGCGCCACCTTCTGCGGCCGGGATGGGTTTATCGACGCCTATTCCATGCTCATGGGATACCGCCAGAAGGCGCGATCCCTGGGCGCCCGGTACATCACGGACGAAGTAACCGCCATCGACAAGGATTCCGGCCGGGTTACGGGCGTCCGGCTGGCTTCGGGGGAACGGTTGACGGCCGCGGTGGTGCTCAACTGCGCCGGCGCCTGGGCCGCCGAAGTGGCGAAAACGGCCGGCGTTCGACTGCCGGTAATCCCCACCAAACGCCAGGTATTCGCCATGGACCCGGCCAAAAAATCGGACCGGCCCCTGCCCCTGACCATTCTGCCTTCAGGATTCTATTTCCGCACCGAAACCGGCGGCTTGATCCTGATGGGCTGGTCCCTGCCGGAAGACCCGGTGGGGTTCGACTTTTCGTGGGACCGGGAACGGTACATGGACTTGATGTGGCCCACTCTGGCCGAGTTTGTCCCGTCCTTCGACACCGCCAAGCTGATGCGGGGCTGGGCCGGCCTGTATGCGGACAACACCCTGGACCACAACGCCATCCTGGGCCCCTGGCCCGAACTGAAGGGCTTGTTCCTGGCCAACGGCTTTTCCGGCCACGGCCTCCAGCAGGCCCCGGCGGTGGGACGGTATATGGCGGAACGGATCCTCGGCCTGACGCCCACTCTGGACCTTTCCATATTCACCCCGGACCGGATATTGGAAAACAGGCCGGTGAGCGAAGACGGCATCGTTTAGCCGAAAATCACCGCTCGCGGGGGTGTGACCTTCCATCGGCGGATTCGTATACCTTCATGGCCCTTTGTTTTTCAAGGGGAATGGGTTGTGGAACCCATCCCAATAATGGGAGGCGGCCATGAAGGTACGGATCCTTGTTTCGGTGCTGGCGGGATTGTTTTTGCTAACCGCGTTGGCCGGCGCCGGTTGTTCGGTCAACCTGGGGGGCGGATCGGGCGGCCCGCCGCCCCATGCTCCGGCCTATGGGAACCGGGCCAAGCACATGTATCAGTTCTATCCGGACGTGAACGTCTATTTCGATCCTATCCGGAAGGTGTACTTTCAACTTTCCGGCGGAAGCTGGCGGATGACGGCGGATCTGCCTTTGGGCGTGAAGGTATCGCTGGGCAGCGGTGTAAGCCTGGAACTGGATACGGACCGACCCTACATTTATAACGCCGACCACCGAAAAAAATTCCCTCCGGGCCAGGCCAAAAAACTGGGCTTGCCTGGAGTGCATCCAGGCAAGAAAAAAGGGAAATAGCGTCGTCCCCTCGGGGGCGATTTCCCAACCCGCGACCAAGCTGAACGCCGCT
>JAGVGV010000522.1 GCA_020056895.1 Deltaproteobacteria bacterium | reverse complement strand
GCCGCTCCGGCCGATAATACGATCGCCGTGCCGGGAACCTTGGGGTCCAGCAGGTAATGAAGGTAAGGGAACCGGTAAAACACCATGTACATCCGGCTCAACCCCTGTCCCATCCATACCCCGGCCAGAATGCCCCCCAGCCCGCCCAGAACCACCACGGCCAGAATCAATTTTAAATAATGAAGGCCGATGTCCCGGTCCCGATACCCAAACGCCTTAAGCGTGGCCGCCAGTTCCCTTTGGGTGGCCACCAGCCGGCTCACCACCACGTTCAACAAAAATACGGCCACGCCCATGAAAATCACCGGAAACAGAAAGGCCATCTGGCCCAGTTGCTTGAATTCTTCAGAAAGATACCGATGGGAAATCTGGTCGGTCCGGTCATAGGCGCCCAGGCCGCCGTACGGCCGGAGGGCCAGATCCAGCCGTTCGATAACGTCCTTGGGATGGATGCCGGATTCGATCCCCAAGGTCACGTCGTTGAACGCGCCTTCCATGTTATACGCGGCGGCCAGGCCGGTCCGAGCCATCCACAGCACGCCGTACCGTTCGAAATCCGGAAAAATGGAGCCGGGTTTGAACTGAAAGATGTATTCGGGGGACAAGGCCACGCCCACAATGGTCAACCGGCGGTGGCGGCCGTTGATCACCGCCCCCAGCCCGTTTCCCGGCCGAAAGCCATGGGACCGGGCGAAGGCTTCCGAAACCACCACTTCCCTGTCTCCAACAGGCCGCCGGCCTTCGCGGAAATGGAGCCGGTTCAGGGACGGCTGGCCGTCATCGGGCAGGGAAACCAGCCGGCCGGTGACCGGGTTGGGATACCCGTCCAGCTCCAGCTTCACCTCGGCCACCACGCGGGTTTCGAGCGTACGGACGCCGGGGATGGCCCTCAGTCGATCGGCCAGGGCTTCCGGAGCCCGTTTGAGCGACCCGAACACGTGAGCGAACGAGGCCTCGCGGTAGAACGCGGCCTGAGTGGTTTGCAGGGAATCCATGGTGGACAGGGACATGACATACGTAGCCACGCCGCCGGCGATAACCAGGCCAATGGCCAGCACCTGGCTTTTCATGGCCCAAAGATCGCGAAAGACTTTTCGGTCGAGAACGCGCATGCCGAGGGATCACCAATGAAGGTCGCGCGGGGCGGTTTTATGGGGATTGGCTTCCACGCCGGTCACCAGGCCGTCGCCCAGGCGGATCACGCGGTCGGCCATGCGGGCGATGTCGGCGTTGTGGGTGATCACGGCGGTGGTGGTCCCCAGTTCCCGGTTCACCCGGTCCAGGGCTTCCAGCACCACCACACCGGTGGTTGAATCCAGGGCGCCGGTGGGTTCGTCGCACAAAAGCACCGCCGGCCGCTTGGCGATGGCCCGGGCAATGGCCACCCGCTGCTGCTGTCCGCCGGAAAGCTGGGCGGGGAAATGGTGAAGCCGGTCGGAAAGCCCCACCAAGGCCAACGCGTCTTCGGGTTTCATGGGCTCGGCCGCGATTTCGGTAACCACGGCCACGTTTTCCAGCGCGGTCAGGCTGGGGATCAGATTATAGAACTGAAACACGAAGCCCACGTGGCGGCGGCGGTATTCGGTCAGTTCGCGGTCTTCGGCCCGGGTCAGGTCCAGGTCCCGATACCATACCCGTCCTTCGGTGGCCGTATCCAGCCCCCCCAGAATATTGAGCAACGTTGATTTGCCGCTGCCGGACGGCCCGAGCAGAACGACCAGTTCGCCGGCTTCGAGTTGAATGTCCACCCCCCGGAGGGCATGGACGACCACTTCACCCATCCGGTAAACCTTGGTCAGGCCTTCCGCCCGGAAGACCACGGCCGGGGGATCGGAACGAGGCGGCGGGGAGGAAGAAGGACCGGACATGCTCCACCGACGGACGGATGCTGATTTGGCGTTAAAACGGGAGGGCGAGGCATGCCTCGCTCTTACGGGTGTGCGTTTTGGGGAATGGTTGCCTTGATTTTGGACGTCACATCGGTATGGGGGTGGCCTCCAGAAAAAAAAGGCGCCCTTCGCGCTCCCTGGCCCGGGCGGACAAAAACCAGGGCCAGGGAGGCCGGTGATGGCCGGAAAGGGTCGCTTATAAAATTTGGCTAAGGAACAATTTGGTGCGTTCGTGCTGGGGGTTTTCGAAGAAATGGTCCGGCGACCCGATTTCCACGATCTGCCCGGCGTCCATGAACACTACATGGTCGGCCACTTCGCGGGCGAACCCCATTTCGTGGGTCACGCAGACCATGGTCATGCCTTCCCCGGCCAGGGTGCGCATCACGTCCAGCACTTCGCCGATCATTTCCGGGTCCAGGGCCGACGTGGGTTCATCGAAGAGCATGATCTTGGGGTCCATGGCCAGAGCCCGGGCAATAGCCACCCGCTGCTGCTGACCGCCGGAAAGCTGCGTCGGGTAGCTGTCCGACTTTTCCTTGATGCCGACTTTTTGAAGCAGGGCATGGGCCCTGTCCCGGGCTTCCCTGGGGGACCGATTCCGGACCACCCGTTGGGCCAGGCAGACGTTTTCATCCACGGTCAGATGGGGGAACAGGTTGAAGGACTGGAAAACCATCCCCACTTCGGCCCGGATTTTGTTGATGTCGGTCTGGGAATCGTTGATTTTAACCCCGTCGATGATGACTTCGCCCCGGCGGAAGGTTTCGAGCATGTTAATGCAGCGCAGCAGGGTGGATTTGCCGGAGCCCGACGGTCCGCAGATCACCACCACTTCGCCCTTGTACACTTCGTACGAAACGTTGACCAGGGCCTTCACGGTGATGCTGGTGCGAAAGGTTTTGTACAGATTCTTGATTTCAATGATCGGTCGGTCGGTGGGGGCGTGTTGCTTCACGTCATCTCTCCGCGACGTGGTATCGTCGTTCCAGATAATTGGTCAGCATGGACAGGGTGAAGGTCAGAACCAGGTACAGCCCGGCCACGGTGAACCAGATTTCAAAGGTGGCGAAGGTGGAAGCGATGACTTCGCGGCCGGTTTTGGTCAGATCGTTCAGGGCAATGACCGACACCAGGGAGGAATCCTTGATCAGGCTGATGAACTGGCCCGCGAGGGGGGGTAAAATTCGCCGGAAGGCTTGGGGCAAAACCACGTGCCGCATGGCCTGGGTGTAGGTCATGCCCAAACTCCGCGCCGCTTCCATCTGCCCCTTGGCGATGGATTGGATACCGGCCCGCACGATCTCGGCCACGTACGCGCCGGTAAACACGGAGAGCGCCGCCACCGCCGCGGGCAACCGGTCCATATCCAGAACCGTGCCCACGAAAAAGTAAAAGATGAAAATCTGCACCAACAAGGGCGTGCCGCGGATCAGTTCCACGTAGCCGATGGCCAGCCATTTGAAAGCAAGATGATCCGAAATTCGGGCCAAGCCGGCGAACAGGCCGATGAGAATGGCGAAAATGATGGAGAGGAACGAAATTTTGAGCGTGATCCAAAGTCCGACCAGCAAGGGTCCGGCCACCCAGTTGCTCGCGCCCTCGATGATATCGGCGCGGAACAGGTACTGGGGAACGGAAGACCATCGCCACGTGTAGGCCAGGCGGCCCAAGGCATCGTTGAACCAGTAGCCTATGCCCAGAATCACAACCACGAAAACAAGGACGTTGATGATCTGTTTTGGCGAATACCGACCCATCGAAATCACTTTCCCTTGGTCTCCGGGCCCCCGAAAGGGCCCGGAGATGTCACCGCTTAGGAGGCGGGTGGACTACAAGCTGGATTATTCCACGTCCTTCAGCCAATCGGTGGAATTGAACCACTTGCCGTAAATGTCTTCGTAAATGCCGTCGCCCTTGAGCTGGCGGAGGAAATTGTTGAGCCAGTTCAAGAAGTCCGGGTCGCCCTTACGGACGGCCCAGGCCAGGGGTTCATAGGTGAAGGGCTGGTCCAAAAAGACCATCTTGCCGGCGTTGCGGGCATTGTAAATGGCGTTGAAGGGATGGTCGTACACGAACGCGTCCACCTTGCCGTTCAAAGCCTCCATGGCGCCTTCCTGCTCGGTTTCATAGGCGTTCCGCTTGGCGTTGGGCAGGTATTTTTTGGTGGCGAAGTCGCCGGTGGTCCCCAGTTTGGTGGCCACGGTATACTTGGGATCGTTCAGGTCCTTGTACGATTTGATCTGGCCTTCGTTCTTTTTGGCCACCAGGATGGTCTGGCCCACGGTGATGTACGGATCGGCGAAATTCACCTTAAGGTTCCGTTCCTGGGTAACGGTCATGCCCGAAGCAAGGAGGTCGAACTTGTCGGTCAACAGGGCGGGGATGATGCCGTCCCAGGCGGTGTTGACCAGAGTCAGCTTCACGCCCATGGCCTCGGCCATCTTGGTCGCCATATCCACGTCGAAGCCCACGATTTCACCCTTCTTGTTCTTCATTTCGAAAGGCATGTACCCGGCTTCGAGCCCGATCCGGAGTTCTTTCCGGTTCAGAATCTGGCTCAGCGTGGACGCTTTTTCCAGTTCGATGCTCGCCGCCTGAACCGCGGCGGCTCCGGCCAGCACGAACACCACCAACATCGCGAACGCCAACAGTTTCTTCATCGTACCCTCCATTACCCTTCTTATGGTTGTCGTGGAAACGAAAAAGGCGGCCCCCAAAGGGTCCGCCTCCAATCATGAGCGCTCGATTCGAACGCGCACCTCGCCATGGCGGGGTTGATCCCCCCGGTTCCGCGAGGCCCACGTGCCCTCCCCCTCCGACGGGTTCGCCGGATGGTCGGTTTTTTCACGAAAATATTGCCCGGGCGCGAGGTTCATCTCGATCGTCGTTTCGCCATTTCCGTTAATTTTGCCTGCTTGGGGCACGGCCAATATAAAGGCTAGACCGTTTGGT
>JAGVGV010000269.1 GCA_020056895.1 Deltaproteobacteria bacterium | reverse complement strand
GAACTGGTGGATGAAAAAATCGGGCTGCCCTGGTCGGTCCGGCTTCACGACCGGGCCGTGGTCCGGTACCGGGTGCATCTGGCGGCCCTTCGGAAAAACGCCGTCCAACCCCTGGCCGGGCCATGAAGGTTTCCTGGAACGGGTTCGATGTACCGGTTCCCCCGGGTTTTCGGCCCCTGTCCCTTCCGGCCCGTACCCTGATCCCGGAATCCTACCCCGCCTCCCCCTTTTCGGACCCGGGGCTGGTCTTCATCCCGATCCAGCCCGATCCGCCCTCGCCGGCCGATTCCTTTTTGTCGTACGATCTCAGTGAACTGGCCCCGGACCGGTATCCTTTGACCCTTACTCTGTCCGTGGCCCCGGACTCGGCCGATGGGTCGCCCCTGCTGGCGGCCCACGCCACCCGGGACGTGCTGGCCCAAACCTTGCCCGGATTCCGGGCTTCGCTGGTGGAACCGGACGCTCGGGGGTCATCCGACGCGGCCCGCCTAAGGCTGACCTTCGGCGTCCATTTCACCTTGAATCAATTGGTCTACTTTTGGAAGCCTGGCCGCGTGATCCTGGCCGGCGGCATGGTGGTCCGGCCCCGGGATGTCCGCCGGACCTGGACTCTTTTGCGCCGTTTGGCCCAAAGGCTGGTCCGGCCAGGGGAATAAGGCGGCGGCAGGCTTCGCGGTTGAAGCCGATTCCTTGCCGAACGGAACCACAAACCGCTGGTTCACCCGAGGCTTAACGGACCCTGGATTTTTCCCCAAAACGTTTGACCCCCATGGGGGGCTTTGATAGAATAAATCGCGATCATCGCTGGTAAACCTGGGTTTCGTGGCTGGGGGTTGGCGAGCTGGTTCCAGCCGGCCGTGAAATCCGGGTAAAGATTCCCCAGCGGTTCGCCGCGTGGAATCTTCCTAAAGCAAAAAGCGAGATCGTTTTACGGGTTGCTCGCACGCCTCGCGTAAAAGCCGCGAGGCACGTGCTCGCGGCCATGTTCAAGGGCCCGCGGATGCCGCATCCGCCCCGGGGTGAAAACCGATGGCACGGCCGATCCTGGTCAAGGCGAAAATCACGATCCTGGCGGTGGTGGTCCTGATTCTATCCAATATTCTGGTCACCCAGTTGACGATGGAATCGTTCCGGAACATCTGCCTGGATACCATCGTAGCGGCCAACAGCGTTCAACTGCTTCATTTTGAACATAAAATAGAAAACGAGCTTCGGTTTGGAAAACCCCTGGCCAAACTATATGGTTTGGATACCATGATGCTCGAAGCCCGGAAACGGAATCCGGACCTGTCGGACATCCGGCTGTTCAAGCCTGACCGCGACGTTCTTTTCAGCTTCGAGAAAGACCTGATCGGCCAGCCCGTTCCGCCCGCCACGGTGGTGGACTACACCGAATGGACCTGGATGGGAAGGAATCTGGTCCGCGTGGCGGGCTTCGATCATGACATTCATGTTCAGGCTCCCATCCGGAATCCTCTGGGGCAATGGATCGGCACCTTGGATTTCGTTTTTCCCCGGAGCCGGCTGGAAGACAAAGCGGACGATATCCTGACCGGCGACCAATCCATCCCTCTGTTGACCGCCATTCTCGCGGGCCTGGTGTTGGTGCTGCTGGTTCCCGTCGTGGCCCGGGTCCGCCCCGGCCAACCGCTGGCGGGAAAAATCCTCATCCCGGCCGTGCTGGTGGTCATCGCCCTTTCTCAGGCGTTTTATCTGGGCTTTACCACGCTCCGGTTCAAGGACAGCTACGAGGCCACGTCTCGAACCAATATCGCCGCTCTGGAAGATTGGGTCCGGGCGGACGTGGAAGCCATTCTGGACAAGAGCGTCCGGCTGGACCGGCTGAAGAAGATCGATCAATACCTGAGCGAATTCACCATGGCCATTCCGGAAATCAACGTGATGGCCATTCTGGACGCGCAAAACCGAGTCGTTTACGCGGCGGACAAGCTGGGCGTGGTTTCGGCCGACAAGTTCGCGGAACTCAACCTGCCTCGGCAGCATCCCATGATGGTCGATGTTTCCTTGAGGAAAACCGACCCGGCCGGATCGTCCGTCGGGCAGGGTTGGATCCGAACCTGGCTTTCGGAAAAGGTGATGGGTCAGGGGGTATGGAAAATCCATCTGCATTCCCTGGCCTTTTTCATTCTGGGCCTTCATTTTTCAGGAGAACTTTTTCTTTTTCTGTTGCTGGCCGTCCAGTGGACCCGCCCGGAAAAAGACCCCGCCCTTCGGAACGCCCGGTTGTTCAACGCCATGCTGGCCCGCCTGGCGGCCTTCGTTTATCTTCCCTTGGTAATGTTACCGGCCCTTTTGCTGCCCACTCCGGGAATCTGGGCCCGCGCCTCCATATCGGATATCCTGACCGCCTTGCCCTTTTCCCTGCCGATTCTGGCGGAAGCGGGCGCGGCTCTGGCTGGAGCCCTGATCCTGGGTTTATGGGGGAAAAGGGGCGGTGAGCAGCCCCCCATTCTGATCGGCCTGGTACTGGTGGGCGCCGGCCATTTCTGGTGTCTGAACGCCACCGGTGAAACGGAATACCTGGTTTATCGGGCCCTCACCGGCTTGGGATACGGCATGGTCTGGGCTTCGGCCTGGGAGCGGATTTTCTCTTTTTCCTTGCCCACCACCCAATCCGTTGGAATTCTGGGGCGGACTTTCAGCCAGATGTCGGCGCACGTGACCGGCCTGACCGCCGGATACCTGGCCGCCCAAAACACCGACACGCTTCCCATCATCCTGATCCTGGCCTGCCTGGTGGTCACGCCCATAGGCTTTTTCGTGCATGCCCTGGTCCGGCCCAAAACCAAGGCCGGCCCGCTGGCCCGTTCCAAGGCCAATGGACCGGTTCGTTCCTCAGGCGCCGTCGGCGGCCGTGCATCCACGCCCTGAACCACCTCCATCCGCCTTTATTGTTTAAAGAAACACCAAGGAGCCCGACTCGTGACCGATACCCTGTACGACAGCGTTCCCTACCAAACTCTGGCGTTGCCTCAAACGCATACGGACCGTCTGGCCGTTATGGCCGTTCTTTTCGGCAAAACCCCACGCCCCATAGACCGTTGCCGGGTGCTGGAACTGGCCTGCGGCAGCGGCCACAACCTGATTCCCATGGCGTACGGGCTGCCCGGGTCCGAGTTCGTTGGTCTGGACCTGGCCGAAACGGCCATTCACCGGGGGGTTCAGGCGGCGGCGGATCTGGGGCTGGCGAACCTGAAATTGGTTCACGCCAATATCCTGGACGTGGACGCTTCCTGGGGATTGTTCGATTACATTATCGCCCACGGCGTGTATTCCTGGGTTCCGGCCAATGTTCAGGAACATATTTTGTCCATCTGCAAGAACAACCTGGCGCCTCAGGGGGTGGCGTACGTCAGCTACAACACTTTTCCCGGCTGGCATATGCGGTCCATGGCGCGGGAGATCATGCGTTTTCACGCCGGTCATTTCGATGATCCCGGCCAGAAAATCCAGCAGGCCCGGGGGATTCTTCAGTTCGTGGTGTCGGCCATTCCTCCGTCCATGGCCGAATACGGCCGGGCGCTGGCCCGGGAACTGAAGGAAATCCAGGAGCTAGCGCCGGAACTGCAATCCAATTACCTTTTCCACGATCAATTGGCCGAATTGAACCAGCCCTTCTATTTTCACCAGTTCATGAAGGCCGTCATGGGCCATGGCCTGAAATACCTGGCCGAAGCCGAATTTTTTGAAATGCAGTCGCTCCTTTTCGACGAGAATGTCCAGGGGACCCTTGCCCGCCTGGCGGGTTCCGACATATTGATTCAGGAACAGTTCATGGATTTCCTTAAGGGCCGCAAGTTCCGGCAGACCCTTTTGCACCACGCCGATGAGCCCGTCACGCGGTCCCTTCACCCCGGCCGGATGCGGGACTTCCATTTTTCCAGTATGAGCCGGCCGGTGGACCGGGACGGAGCGCTTATCGACGAGCCTCCGGACCGGCTCATGGCCCGGGATGACCTGGCCTTCAAACGGCCCAAAGGCGCTTCCACGCTCGGCACGGATCACATCGTGGCCAAGGCGGCGCTGATTCTTCTGAGCCAGGTTTGGCCCGAACGCTTATCCTTCGATCAACTTTTAGCCGGGGCCATGGACTTGGCCGGGCCGGCGGCCCAAGAACTTAAGGACGGACCCGACGCCGTGG
This sequence comes from Deltaproteobacteria bacterium, assembly GCA_020056895.1. Taxonomy (GTDB): domain Bacteria; phylum Desulfobacterota; class Desulfarculia; order Adiutricales; family JAGVGV01; genus JAGVGV01. The sequence continues at coordinate 2,454 of JAGVGV010000269.1, read as the reverse complement.
GGGATATCCTTTTGTCGGCTTTTTCCGCCAATATCGTGGAAGCCCACGTGCATGCCCCCCGCTTTGCCCGAACGGCCGGACAGGTTCCCAAGGCCAGCGCCGTGGCGCGGCTCCAGGCCCGGTCGCAGACCAAGATCACCAGTTTGTGCCATAAAACCATCGAACTGGCCGGTACCATCGGGCCCTGGCTGCTTCCCCTGCTGGATGGCGCCCGGAACCGGGCCTATTTGGCTCAGGCCATGGCCGACCTGGCCCGGCGGCCCCCCGAGGGATTTCCCATCCGCCCGGAACCGGACGCCCCCATCGAAGCCTGGGAAGCGGCCGTGGCCACGGAACTGGGCCATTACGGCCGGCACGCGCTCCTGGAAGCCTGATTCCGATCCAAAAAGCAAGGGCCTATGGATTCCGCTTCCAAGGAAGCCGCCGCCCCGGCGCTTCCCCGAAGGGGATTCCTGGGCCGTTCCGAGTGCCGGGACCCAACCTTTCCTTCTCTTTCCCTCTTCCTTAGTTGAAAAAACCATCCGGGCCGAATATGATGCGCCCCGAACCATCGTCGCTATTCCAATCGAAGGGAGAGGCGCGCCATGGCCAACCAACCGGATTCACCTAAGGTACTTCCCATTGCCGGACAACCGGATCTGGCCCGGGAGGTCTTTGACCGGAACCTGTGCGCCTTTTGCGGCGCCTGCGTGGGGCCATGCCCTCATTTCATCCACGTGGACGGCCGGGTGATCCTTCGGGATCGTTGCGTGCTGGATGACGGCCGCTGTTGGAGCTTCTGCCCCATGGGCGGAGCTCGGGGGAGCTTCGAAGAGGACTTGGGGCCTCGGCTGGATGTTTGGGTGGCCCGGGCGGTCAAATCCGAATACCGCAAAAAAGCTCAGTACGGCGGCGTGGTGTCCACCTTGGCCGCTCTGGCTCTCAAGGACGGGCTGGTGAGCGAAATGGTCCTTACGTCGGGCCACCCCGAAGACCCACCCGTCGGCGTCCGGGCTCGGACCAAAACGGATGTGCTGGCTTCGGCGGGGTCACGATACGCTGCGTCGGCCGTGGTGGCCACCCTGAACCAGGCCCTGGCCGAACCCGGCGGCGGCCCCCTGGGCCTGGTGGGCACTCCCTGCCAGATCAAGGCGGCGTCGGCCATGCGGTCCGCTTCGCCGGCTCAGGTTTCATTCGAACCGGCCCGCATCCAATTGTTGATCGGCCTGTTCTGTACCTGGGCGCTCGATTACCGGAAGCTCACCCGGTACTTGCGGACCATGCTGTTCGGCGAGCGGGCCTTCGGGTACGATATTCCGCCTCCGCCCGCCAACGTGTTCAAGGTCCGGACCGGCGATGGCATCAAGGCCTTTCCCTTGGATGAAATCCGTCCCTTCCGTCTGAACGCCTGCGGGTTCTGCGACGACCTGACGGCGGCCCGGGCCGATGTTTCCGTGGGTTCCGTGGAAGGGCTGGACGGCTGGAACACGGTCATCATCCGGACCGAGGCCGGCCGGAACCTGATCGAGCGGGCCAGGGAACGGGAATTGTTGAAAGTCAGCCCCCTGCCGGAAGCGGACCTGGACCATTTGAAGGAAGCGGCGGCGCTCAAGAAAGAACGAGCCGCTTTGGCCTGGCACGTGGAGGGTTGACCGTGGCCCATCCCAGCCCCATTCTGTCCGCCCCCGGGACATTGGTTCTGCTTCAGGGCAATCAGGCCATTGCCCGGGGGGCGGTCGAGGCCCGAGTGGCCTGGGCCAGCGGATACCCTGGCAATCCATCCTCGGAGATTCTGGAAACCCTGGCCGAAATAAGAGACCCGGGCCGGCTGTATGTGGAATGGTCGGTCAACGAAAAGGTGGCTCTGGAAGGAGCCCTGGCCGCGTCCTTGTCCGGCCTTCGCGCCCTTTGCACCATGAAGCAGAACGGCGTGAACGTCTGCCTGGATACCCTGACCACCCTAGCTCAATCGGGCGTGGGCGCCGGCTTGGTGGTGGTGACGGCCGATGATCCCAGCGGTATTTCCAGTTCCAACGAACAGGATTCCCGTTTCGCCGCCGCCCTGGCCCACATTCCCCTCCTGGAACCGGACGCGCCCCAAACCGCACTGGACATGACCCGATACGCCTTCGATCTGTCCGAACAACTCCACCAGGTGGTGATGATCCGCAGCCTTTCCCGAGTCAGCCACACCCGGGCCGGCGTGCGGTTGGGACCGGTCCCGCCCGGGCCGGGCCGGGCCCGGTTCGATACCCGCCGGCCGTTCCATTCCTTTCCCGTGGTGGCCAAGCACCAGGCCATGTATAAAAAGCTGGACCAGGCCCGGGACGCTTTTGAAACCTCACCCTTCAACCATTATGCCGGCCCCGAAGCATGCCGGCGGCTGATCGTGGCCGTGGGCCCCAGCGCCCTGTACGCCCGGGAAGCCCTGGAACGGACCGGCCTGGACGGCGAAGTGGGCCTCGCGACCCTGGG
>JAGVGV010000324.1 GCA_020056895.1 Deltaproteobacteria bacterium | reverse complement strand
GGTTTTCTGGGCGCTCACGTCCACCATAATCCCGCCGATGTGCCGGTCGGGGTCATCCGGCCCCCCCAAGGCCTCGCCCTGATCCCAGATCCACTTGCATTCGCCCGAAGCCGTGGTTACCCGGTAGTTCAGTTGGTACGGCCGGTGTTCCATCAGGGCAAGGCTCATCTCTTCCCGGATTCGAACCAGGTCTTCCGGATGCATCATCCGTTCGATGGCGTTCCACTGGTCCCGGGTGAGGCCTTCCGGGGAATACCCCAGCAGTTCCAGGCTCTTGGGGCTGACGAATTCCAGAATATAATTGAACCGTTCCACCACCCGGCAACGGTACACCATGCCGGGCAGTTTTTCGATCAGCCGCATGAGGGCTTGCTGTTCCATGGGGGTACCTCGAAAAGGGGCCGTTCGAACCGGACCGTACGCCGTGCTTCATTCATCGATGCGATAAGGGAAAAACGGGACCGTACGTCCGCGCGATCCTTCCGGCCCGAATATATAACTTTTTAAAAAATTATGGCGGATATTGAACTATCGGTATTTTCCAGAAAAAAAGGGCTCGGAACGTTCGCCTGGGAACCAGTCGAGGTCAACGTTTCCGCATCCCTTATTCCCCCGGTTCCTTCGGATCCACCTTAGCCCCGCAGTTTGGACAAAACCTGGCTTTGGGCGGCAGGTCGGCCCGGCAGTGCGGGCAGATGACCTTATGCTCCTCGGGCCGGGCGCGTTCGTTATATCCCTGCTTGAACTGATCGATGGTTTCCTTCAGGTTTTTCGCCGCTCGAACCAGGCGGGGATCGTTGGTTCCGGCCCGGCCGGCCTGGAGCGCCGCTTCCTTCAACTTGTCCCATATCGAACCCATGGGCCGACCCTTCGTTCCGATCGCTCAACCGGTCTTGTTCGCGTCCATGCTTCCCGGGTTGAAACGGGAGGAAAACAGGTTATCTTGGAAGATAAGGCCATCCATTCCGGATGGTGGAAGGAGATGAATCATGCCCCCTCAAAAAACCGCCGATAAACCCCAGGGCTGGTGGGCCCGAGTGCTGGCCTGGCTGGCCAAGGGCGCGGATAAAAGCCCGGCTCCAAGTTGCGGGTCCTGAAGACCCAAGCCCCGTTAGGCCGGTCCGGCCTTCCAATGCCCCCGAAAAAGCCCATCCCTCCCGGATTCCGGGTCATGCTCCGGGATCGAGCGGGCTCTCGTGATTGAGCGTGGCGGGCGGAATTCCGCCCGCCGTCCGATGCCAGGGTTTAGGCGCCTTCCAGGGCCTGGGCCAGATCCGCCACCAGGTCTTCGGGGTCTTCAATACCCACCGACACCCGGACAAGGGTATCGGTAATGCCCAACCGGGCCCGTTCGGCCGGGGGCAGGCTGGCGTGGGACGTCAGGCACGGGAAGCAGACCAGGGATTCCACTCCGCCCAGGCTGACCGCGTGCTCGAACAGCGTCAGCCGGTCCACCACCTTCCGGGCGGCGCCCTGATCCCCTTTCAATTCATAGGACAACATCCCGCCGAAACCATCCATCTGCTTTCGCGCCACGTCATGGCCCGGGCTCCCCGCCAATCCGGGATAATGCACCTTGTCCACCCGGGCGTGCCCGGCCAGGAATTCGGCCAGGGTCTGGGCGTTCCGGTTCTGTTGCCGCACCCTTAAGACCAGGGTTTTCAGGCTTCGTTCCAACAGGCCGCATTCCCTGGGGCCCAAAACCGCCCCCAGGCGGATCGCGGTTTCCCGGACCTGGGCCATGAGTCCGGCATTGGCCGCCACCACCCCACAGCACAGATCGCTGTGGCCGCCCAGGTATTTCGTGCCGCTGTGGCAGACCACGTCCACCCCCAGGGCCAACGGCCGCTGGTTGACGGGTGAAGCGAAGGTGTTGTCGATGACCACCAGAGCCCCCCGGTCTTTAGCCATCCGGGCTACGGCCTGAATGTCCACGATCTTGAGTAGTGGATTGGTAGGGGTTTCGATGTATACCAGCTTAGTTTTGGTGGTCATGGCCTGAGTGAAATCGGCCAACCCCACCCCGGGCACGAGAGTGACTTCCACGCCGAACCGATCCAGGTGATGGGAGGCGAAGCTGAAGGTGCCGCCATACACGTCACTCTGGACCACCGCGTGGTCGCCGGTCTTTAAAAAGGCCAGCAGCGTGGTGGTGACGGCGGCCATGCCCGAAGCCAGCACCAGGGCGTCATCGGCCCCTTCCAGGGCGGCCAGTTTCCGGGCCGCGGCCACCTGCGTGGGAATGTTGTAATACCGCGGGTAGCAAACGCCATCCGGTCCATCCGAAAAACGGTAGGATGAAGACGCGTGGATGGGCGTGGTCACCCCGCCCACGGCTGGGTCTACCATGCCGCCGGCGTGAACGCATTGAGTCATCAGTCCGTGTTTGGATTCCATGATCATACCTCCCTGCCGGCTCAGCCGGCCTTGCCCACCTGGGCTTCGGGCAGGATGTCGATCCGCGCCTTGGTCCGCTTGTCCTTCAGAAAGTCGGCCAAGGCGGTTTCGGTTTTCTTTTCCTTCATGTGCGCTTCCAGCTTGGGACGGACCTCGTCGAAGGACATGACCGATTCCGGCTTTTTTTCCATCAACTTAAGGATGTGGTACCCGAATTCGGTTTCCACCAGCCCGGATGTTTGGCCCGGTTCCAAGGTAAACGCCGACGCTTCGAAGGCCGGCACCATCCGGCCCCGGCTGAAAAACCCCAGGTCTCCCCCTTGGGCGGCGCTGGGGCATTCCGATGCTTCCTTGGCCAAGGCGGCGAAGTCTTCGCCCTTTTTCACCCGAGCCAGAAGCGCTTCGGCCCTCTTTTTGGCTTCGGCCTTCACCACGTCGTCGGACCCTTCCTCGACCTTGACCAGAATGTGGCTGGCCCGGATCTGTTCGGGCTGGCGGAAGGCTTCGGGGTGGTCCGTGTAGTACTGTTTGGACTCCGCTTCGCTCACTAGGGTTTTTTCTTCGAATTCCTTGCGGATCAGGGCGCCGATGGCCAGGCTCCGGCGGATCTCCGATTTCAGGCCGTCCGGAGTCAGCATCACCTGCTCCAACGCGGCCTTGAAGGCGTTTTCATCCGGGAACCGGCCCCTTAGGGTTTCCATCTTTTTGGCCACTTCGTCCTCTTCCACGAATACGCCCATGGTCTGGGCGGATTGGAAAAGGAGTTCCCGATCGATCAGACCTTCCAACGCGGTCTGACGCAGTTTGGCCATTTCGTCCGGACCCAGTTCATCCCGGTTCAACCGGAAAAGGTCCAACAACCGGCCCAGTTCCCGGTCCATTTCGCCGCGTGTGATGGGCTGGTCGTTGACCGAGGCCAGTTTTTCGTTGGGCGAAGGCTTTTCTTTGGGTGCGGCGGCGGAAGCTGGAGCCGGGGCCTGGTCGGGGGCTGGTGGAGTCGTGGGCGCCGTAGACGTTGCCGAAGGCGCGGTGGACGTAACCGGAGGGGCGGTAGACGTT
>JAGVGV010000440.1 GCA_020056895.1 Deltaproteobacteria bacterium | reverse complement strand
GGACGCCGAAACTCCGGTCTCGGCGTACGCCAAACTTTGCGCCGGCCGGCCCGATTCGATGCTGCTCGAAAGCGTGGAGCCGCACGAAAGCGTGGGCCGGTACAGCATCGTGGCCTTCGATCCCCTGGCCGGTTTGACGCTGGAACCCCAGGCGGTCCGGGTCTGGGGCCTGTTCGGGAACGAAACCCGGCCGGCTCAGGACTTTTTTCCTCTGATCCGCCAGTTCACCCAAATGGTCCGGCTGCCCGGTCCGGCCCTGGGACCCGCCGTGGGGTCTCTGATGGGCCTGGTGGGGTACGACGCCGTCCGTCTGATCGAAAACCTGGGGCCCTTGCCCGATACCGGATCCCCCCTGGCCCGGCTGGTGTTTCCCGGCACGTTTCTGATTTTCGACGCCTGGCGCCGAACCCTCACCTTCTGCGGGCTCGATGTGACCGAATCCCAGGCAAGGGCCCGGGTGGACGAAGCCCGGAAGGGGTTGAACACGGCCTTCCAGTCCGGGATGCCTCAGGCCCGGCTTCAGGTAACGGCTCCGCCCAAGGACCGGTACGTCGAAGCGGTCCGAAAGGCCAAGGAATACATCCGCGACGGCGAGATTTTCCAAGTGGTCCTGGCCGACCGGTTCGAAGGGGAAACATCGGTGGACCCCTTCAACGTGTACCGGCTGCTCCGAGTCAAAAGCCCGTCGCCGTACATGTTTTACCTGAACCAGGGGGACCGCGTGGTTCTGGGGGCGTCGCCCGAAACCATGGTCAAGGTCCAGGCCGGCCGAGTGATCCTGCGGCCCATCGCGGGCACGCGGCCCCGGTCCGACAACGGGGAAAAGGACAAGGCGCTCGAAGCCGAATTGATGGCTTCGGAAAAGGAACGGGCCGAACACGTGATGCTGGTGGACCTGGCCCGGAACGACGCCGGCCGGGTGTCGGCCAACGGGACGGTGGCGGTGGCGCCGTACATGAACGTGGAACGGTACAGCCACGTGATGCACATCGTCTCCCAGGTGACCGGCCGGTTGAAGGACGACGCCGACGCGGTGGACGCCTTCATGGCGGGGTTCCCGGCGGGAACGGTTTCGGGCGCGCCGAAAGTGCGGGCCATGGAGATCATTGACGAACTGGAAACCCACCCCCGGGGCGCGTACAGCGGCGCGGTGGGGTATTTCGGGACCGGCCGGGAAGCCGATACCTGCATCGCCATCCGGATGGTGGTGTTTGACGGCGACCGGTTCATGGTTCCCGTGGGCGCGGGCATCGTGGCGGATTCGGATCCCGAGATGGAATACGGGGAAATCGGGCACAAGGCGGCCCAAAGCCTGGCGGCGCTTCGGATGGCGGCCAATGGGGGGATTGAACCATGCGCGAAGTGATCGAACAAATTTTAAGGGGCGAAGGCCTTTCCGAAGGGCAAATGATGGCGGCCATGGAAACGATTACCGATGGCCAGGCCACGCCGGCGCAGATCGGCGCTTTTTTGGCGGCTTTGCGGATGAAGGGCGAAACCGTGGACGAAATCACCGGCGCGGCGCGGGTGATGCGGGCCCGGGCCACCCGGGTGCCGGTGACTCCGGAAGCCGTACCCCTGGTGGATACCTGCGGCACGGGGGGGGATGGCCGGAACACCTTCAACGTTTCGACCACGGCGGCCTTTATCGCGGCCGGCGCCGGCCTGCGGGTGGCCAAACACGGCAACCGGTCGGTTTCGAGCCAGACCGGCAGCGCCGACGTAATGGAAGCCCTGGGCGTTCGGCTGGACCTCGAACCCGACCAGGTGGGCCGGTGCGTGGACGAAGTGGGCCTGGGGTTCCTCTTCGCCCCCCGCCTTCACGGAGCCATGAAGCACGTGATCGGCCCCCGGAAGGAAATGGGCGTCCGCACCATCTTCAACGTGCTTGGACCCTTGACCAATCCGGCCGGAGCCGACGTTCAGGTCCTGGGGGTTTTTTCCCCCAAGCTCACCGACCCCCTGGCCCGAGTCCTGGGCCGGCTGGGAACCCGGTCCGCGCTGGTGGTTCATGGGAGCCTGGGCGAGGACGAAATCAGCCTGGCCGGCTCCACCCGGATCACCCGGTTGGACCAGGGGGACGTGGCCACCTTTGACCTAACTCCGGAAGAAGCCGGGCTGGAACGGGCGCCCCTCGAAGCCATCCGGGGTGGTTCGGCCGAAGAAAACGCCGGGTTGATCCGAGCTATTCTGAGCGGTGAAAAAGGTCCCCGCCGCGACATGGCGCTCCTCAACGCCGCCGGAGCCCTGGTGGCGGCCGGACGGGCCCGGGATTTCCGGGAAGGCGTCCAAAAGGCCGCCCAGGCGGTGGATTCGGGCGCGGCCCGGACCCGGCTGAACCTTCTGGTCGAATATTCCCGGGACATGGCCGGATCGGCCCGGGTGGCCGGGTAAGGCCAAACGTCCGTGATGGACGATACGAAGGAAATTGGAGAAAAACCATGATCCTCGACAAGATCGTTGAAATGAAAAAAGAAGAAGTGGCCGAAAAGCAGGCCCGGCCCGAAACCCGGTACCTGGGGTCCCTGGCCCGGGAAGCAGCGGTTCCCCGGGATTTCGTGGCCGCGCTCAAAACCAGAGCCAGGGTCCCGATCATCGCCGAAATCAAGAAAAAGTCGCCCTCGGCCGGTCCCCTGAACGGCGGGACCGACGTGGCCGCCCGAGCCCGGCGGTACGAAGCCGGCGGGGCGTCGGCCCTGTCCGTTCTCACGGACGGCCCCTTTTTCGGCGGGTCCCTTTCGGATCTCAAGGAAGCCCGGGATGCCACGCATTTACCGGTGCTCCGCAAGGACTTCATCATCGACCCCCTTCAGGTTTTCGAAGCCCGGGCCGCCGGCGCGGACGCGGTTCTGCTCATCGCCGCCATCCTGCCCGATGGCTTGCTCGCGGCCCTGTACGGTCTGGTCCGGTCCCTGGGCATGGCCGCCCTGATGGAAGTGCATAACGAAGCGGAACTCGAACGGGTCCTGCCGCTCGAACCCCGGATGATCGGCGTGAACAACCGGAACCTGGCCACCATGACCGTGGACCTGGATACCTGCCGGCGTCTGAGGCCCCTGATTCCCGCCTCCACGCTGGTGGTGGCGGAATCCGGGTTTTCCAGGCCGGAAGAAGTGCGGGATT
>JAGVGV010000252.1 GCA_020056895.1 Deltaproteobacteria bacterium | reverse complement strand
TTTCCAAGGTGGAAGCCGGCCAGATCGAATTGAACCAGGTTCCCTTCAATCTGGTGGAACGGGTGGAAAAAGCCACGGAAGCCATGGCCCTTCGCGCCCACCAGCGAGGCCTGGACCTGGCCCTTCGCATCGATCCCGGCGCCGCCCAGCGGCTGGTGGGCGACCCGGAACGGCTTCGGCAGGTTTTGGCCAACCTGGTGGGCAACGCCATCAAGTTCACACCCCGGGGTTTGGTGCTTCTGGAAGTGGAGCCATGGATCCCGGACGGCCCGGCCGCTTCGGATCCGAACGCCATTGGGCTCCGGTTTTCCGTGGCCGATTCGGGCATCGGCATTCCCGAAGACAAACAGAACATCATTTTCGAAAGTTTCACTCAGGTGGATTCCTCCATCACCCGGGAATATGGCGGGTCCGGGCTGGGGCTGTTTATTTCCCGCCAGTTGGTGGAACACATGGGCGGCCAAATCACGGTGGAAAGCCAGGCCGGCCAGGGCAGTGTTTTCCGCTTTACCGCCCTGTTCCGCCCCGCTCCGCCCGGAGTCCTCGACTCCTGGGTCGGCGAACCCGATCTCGCGGGCCATCGGATTCTTATGGGCCTGACCACCGAAGTCCACGCCCGGGTATTGAAGGAAATTCTATGGTCCTGGGGCGGCCGGGTGGACCGGACGGTTACGCCGGAAGACACCCTGAACCGGTGGAACCAAGCCCTGCGGGATGAATCCCCCTATGACTGGGTTTTCATCGAAGCTTTTTGGGCCGATGGCGAAAAGATGGGACTCGCCGGTCCAATGATCCAGGCCGGCTTGGATCCCCGCCGATTGGTCCTGTTGGACCAAGCCGGATTTTCCCTGGAAGAAGGGACCCGGATTCCCCCTCCGGAACTCCGCAAAAGGCTGACCCGCCCGATCAAACGGACGGAACTGGCCCGGATTCTGGTGCGGAATGGCGATACGGCGGATGATATAGAATCCACCGGGAGCATCATCCCCGGAGGATATGGGGCCGATCTGCCGCCCTTGTCGCTTCTGGTCGTCGAAGATTCCGAATACAACCGGTTCGTGGTTCAGGGGTACTTGAAACACGCGCCGGTCCGGATCGATTTCGCCAACGACGGCGCGGCGGGCGTCCGGCGGTACATGGAACAATCGTACGACCTGGTGCTCATGGACATGCAAATGCCCGTTATGGATGGTTTTACTGCCACGCGGGAAATCCGGAATTGGGAACGGGAAACCGGCGCCGGCCGGCGGCCCGTGATCGCCATGACCGCGTACGCGGTGAAAGGCGACGATCAGCGCTGCTTCGCTGCCGGCTGCGACCTGTACCTGCCCAAACCCATCCGGCGGCGGGAATTGATCGCCAGCATCCGCCAGGCTCTGGGGTTGCCCGCCCTGTCGCTTTCCGAAATGACCGAACCGGGCATGAAAGCCATGGAACCCCAGGTGGAAACCTCGGGCCGGGTGGTCGTGGTGGTGGACCCGGAATTCAAGGAGATCGCCCCCCGGTTCCTGGATTATGTTCGGGAAAGCACTATCGAAGCCCGCGAGGCCCTTAAGCGGGAGGATTACCACCAGGTCCGGGTTCTGGGGCACAAAATGAAGGGCGAAGGACGGGCCTTCGGGTTCAACGACGTCACCCGCCTGGGAGCCGCCATCGAGGAAGCCGCCCGGGAAACGGACCGGAACCGCGCCGAACACGCCGTTCACGACCTGCTGGGGTATCTGGACCGGGTGGACTTGGCCTGACCCCCACCCCAAACGATTCACGATCCCGAGGATGCCGGAGGGCGGGTTCCCCGGAATGCGTGCCCCAAAAATGGCGGGAAGCGGACGTTATGGGGTTTTTCCCCCCAGACAATTGAGGGCTTTCCCCTATGGCGCCGGACCTCGGCCCGCCTTTATTATAGGCTGAATATTTTCGCGCCCATCAAAGGGCCGGTGAAGGCTTCCGGCTCGCGCCCGGATAGACGGCGCCCCGGAAACGAACCCGGACCAAGGAGCACCACGGCCCATGCACGAACCCTCCTTTCCACCCCCCGTCCTCCCGGTCCCCCCGCCGCCGGAATTCGCTTTAGCGGCGCATTTGGGCCGCGTGGACGCCTTTGAAGCCCTGTACGCCCGGTCGGTGGAATCGCCGGATGAATTCTGGGCCGAAATGGCCGCCCGGTTTCATTGGGAATCGCCCTGGAATAAGGTGCTCGAATACAACAGCCGGCCGGACCGGGGACCCGTGTTTTTCCGGTGGTTTGGCGGCGGCCGGACCAACCTTTGCCACAACGCCATCGACCGCCATCTGCCCCACAAGGCCCATCAACCCGCCCTGCTTTGGGAAGGGAGCGATCCGGGCGAACGGCGCCAGTTCACCTATCAGGAACTTCGGGACCAGGTGGCCCGAGTGGCCGGGATGTTGGAAGACCTGGGGCTCCGGACGGGCGACCGGGTTACCTTTTATCTGCCCATGATCCCGGAACTGGCTTTGGCCATGCTGGCTTCGGCCCGGTTGGGCCTGGTTCACAGCGTGGTTTTCGCGGGGCTTTCAAGCGAAGCGCTCAAGGACCGGCTGATCGATTCCTCATCGCGGCTATTGATCACCTCAGATGGCATGTTCCGGGGGGGCCGCCGGGCCGCGCTGAAACCCATCGTGGATCAGGCGTTAAGAAGCATGGCCGAAACCGGACGAACTCCGCCCGCCTGCCTGGTGGTCCGCCGGATGGCCGGCGCTCCGGACATCGAATGTCCCATGACTCCGGGCCGGGATTTCTGGTGGGAAGAACGACTGGCGGAGACCGAAGCCGGCCGGGACCCGGTCTGGCTGGACGCCGAAGCGCCTCTGTTCATTCTGTACACCTCCGGAGCCACCGGCAAACCCAAAGGCGTTCTCCACACCACCGGCGGGTACATGGTGTATACCGGCATCACCCACTATTACGTTTTCGACCATCAGGAAGGCGACGTTTTTTGGAGCACGGCCGATCTGGGCTGGATCACGGGGCATTCCTATTCCCTGTACGGCCCTTTGTTGTGCGGCGGCGCCACTTTGATGCTCGAAAGCGGTCCCACCTGGCCGGATCCCGGCCGGTATTGGGATGTGGTGGACCGCTGGGGGGTGAACACCTTTTACACCACGCCCACCACCCTTCGGGCGCTCAAACGCCTGGGGGATTCCTACGTGTACCGGAGCCACCGGGAATCCCTGCGGCTTCTGGGCACGGTGGGGGAACCCATCGGGCCGGAAACCTGGCGCTGGTTTTATGAGGTTGTGGGGGAAAGCAGCCGGCCCATCGTGGACACCTGGTGGCAGACGGAAACGGGAGGCATATTGATCAGCGGCCTGCCCGGAGCCGTTCCGGCCAAGCCCGGTTCCGCCGCCTGGCCCTTTTTCGGTATTGTCCCCGCCATTTTGGATGACGAAGGACGGGAATGCCCGCCCGGTCCGGCCAGCGGCCGGCTGGCCATCCGCCGCCCCTGGCCGGGGATTGCCCGTACTCTGTACAACGCCCACGAACGGTACGAAACGGACTATTTTTCCGATTTCGAAGGGTATTATTTCACCGGCGACGGCGCCCGGCGGGACGAGGACGGATATTACTGGATCACCGGCCGCGTGGACGACGTGATTCAGGTGGCGGGCCTTCGGTTGGGCACGGCCGAAGTGGAAAGCGCTCTGGTGGGGCATCCGGCCGTGGCCGAAGCGGCCGTGGTGGGGTATCCCCACGCCATTAAAGGCCAGGGAGTATACGCCTACGTCACCTTGAAGGAAGGCCGTGACCCCTCCCCGGAACTGGAACAGGGCCTCCGGGATCATGTCCGGCGCGAGATCGGACCGCTGGCCGCCCCCGACGTGGTTCATTGGACCCCCGCCCTGCCCAAAACCCGGTCGGGCAAAATTCTCCGGCGGATTTTAAGAAAAGTGGCCGCCGGCGAAGCCCACGATCTGGGCGATACCGGACCCTTGGCCGACCCCCTGGTCCTCCAGGCCCTTTTGCGGAGCGACCCGTCCGGCAACGGGTCCAAAGGCGGCTATGAACCACCCGCCTGACGCCCCCTGGGCGAGTTGGAAACGGATGAAGCCGAGTCAATAACGAGGCCGTTATCCGGAGTTGACGCCGGCAAGAAAAACGGGTTTCCGCCCGTTTTTTCCTATATAGTGGGAGGTACCGCTCTGGTAGGAGTATCCACCCGCCAGGCGAGGGAACCGGGCGGGATGAACCAGGCCGCCTCGAGCCTCAACCACCGGACCGGAATTTGTTCAAGGATAAAATGTCATGATCAAACCATGGTCGGATGCCTATTTGAGCCGTCGTCGGACGCCTTCCGAGGCGATCCGGATGCTGGCGCCGGGCCAACGGGTGTTTCTGGGGTCGTCCTGCGGGGAACCTCAATGCCTGGTCCGGGAACTGGCGGCGCAATCGAAGAACTTCTCGGATATCGAAATCGTCCGGCTCCTCAGCCTCGAAACCATGCCCCTGTCCATGATGGCCGAAGAGACCGAAGGCGACCGCTTCTATGTTCGTTCCTTTTATCTGGGGTCGGCCAAACCCCGGCAGCTTTCCAAAATCAAGCGGTTCATCACGCCCATCAACCTGTCGGCCGTCCCAAGGCTGTTCAAAACCCGCCGGCTGCCGCTCCATGCGGCGCTGATCCAGGTTTCGCCGCCGGATGATTTCGGGTGGATGAGCCTGGGCATCTCAGTGGACGTGACCATGGCGGCGGCCCAGTCGGCCGGTCTGGTGATCGCCCAGGTAAACAGCCAGATGCCCCGGATCATGGGGCAGTCGTTCATTCATGTGAACGACGTGGACGTGTTCGTGGAGTACGACGAGGAACTGCTTTCCATCGGGCCGCCGCCGGAAATGGAATCGGCCCACCTCATCGGCCAGCACGTGGCCAAGCTGATTGACGATGGGTCCACCCTGCAGCTCAGCCTGGGCGCCACGCCTCATTCCCTGGTGGGCGCCCTGGCCAACAAAAACGACCTGGGAGTCCACACCCAGTTCATGTCCGACGCCATCATGAAGCTGGTCTCCATGGGCGTGGTCACCAACAAGAAAAAAAGCCTGCATCAGGGCAAATGCGTGGCCAGCGGGGCCATCGGGTCCAAGGACCTGTACGATTTTCTCAACGACAACCCGGGCATTTCCTTTTTTCCGTCCGATTACGTCAACGATCCCACCATCATCGCCCAGAACGCCAAAATGATTTCGGTCAACGTGATCATGGCCATGGACCTGACCGGCCAATCGGCCGCGGACGCTCTGCCGTACAATCATTTTTCCGGAGTGACCGGGACCATGGACTTCGTTCGGGGGTCCCGGTATTCGGAAGGCGGCAAATCGATTCTGCTACTCCCTTCAACCACTCTGGACGGCAAAACCAGCCGGATCATGCCCCGCCTGGACGACATGGCCGTGGTGGTGCCCCGGGGGGACGCTCATTACGTGGCCACCGAATACGGGGTGGTGAATCTGTTCGGCAAAACCCTGGAAGAGCGGGCCATGGCCATGATCAGCATTGCCCATCCCGATTTCCGGGACGAACTTTTCACCGCGGCCAAGGAAATGGAACTGATCGGGCAGCGAAGAACCCTCAAGGAATCCATCCACGGCGTGTACCCGCTCAAGTTGGAGGAAAAAAGGGAGTACGACGGCGTGGAGGTTCTGTTCCGGCCATCCCGCCCCGTGGACCAGCGGATGATTCAGGAACATTTCTACGGCCTGGACCATGATGACGTGGTCCGCCGGTTCCTGCACGAAAAGGAAATCTTCGGCCGAACGGACGTGGCCGGGATGTTCGAGGTGGATTACAAGCGGGACCTGACCATCCTGGCGGTGGTGGGCGAGATTGGCTTCGAAAAGGTGATCGCCCTGGGCGGGTATTATCTGGACCCGGCCACGAACATGGCGGAAGTGGCCTATTCGGTTTCCAAGGATTGGCAGAAAAAGGGGATTTCCCAGATCATCCAGGCCAAACTCGCTTCGGCGGCCCGGGACAACGGGATCAAGGGGCTGGTGGCCTTTACCACCCATTCCAACCATGGGATGATCCGTCTGTTCAAGAAACTGCCGTACCGGGTCACCAGTTCTTTCGAGGAAGACATGGTGGTGCTGACC
>JAGVGV010000356.1 GCA_020056895.1 Deltaproteobacteria bacterium | reverse complement strand
GGATGGCCCGCTGTCGATGCCCGTTCAAAACCGGAAGGGCCACCGGCCCCGCCGAACGCTTCTTCTGGGCATCGGGTTTCTCCCGGCTCCGACAAAAGGCCGGGCTTTTACATATACCCCATTGGGGATGGATGGGTTTTCCAAGGGCCGCCGTATGGCCTTGACGACATACAAGGTCCCGCCGACAATGGGTTTTCAGATGACGGCCGGACCAAGCCGCCTCATGGAAAACGGCACTCCCGCCGCTTTCGCCGGTATGCCTTCCTAGGCCGGCGAGTGGAGGAGTACCGGCTCCCTTGCCTTTTTTCCTTCCCCATGGGACGTCCCGGAGCCCCGGGGTCGTTCGAACCCGAAGACTGCCGCTTCCGGTTGAAGACCTTTTCGGGTTTCACCCTGGATTCCCGTTCCTTGGGGGTTTCCCTGCCCTATGGCCCCCCCCGGCGCCCGGCCGGCGGACTCATCCCCTTGGGCCGATTCCCGAAGGGAGCGGGCGTCCCGCCGCCGTTTTCGATCAGGCCGGCGGCCTGATGATTATATATGTGGAGGTTGATCGTCCATGACCCTGACCACACTGCCCGCCCTGGCCCTAGGCCTGTTTTCGATCCTGGCCGGAGTCATTTTCGGCATCTTATGGCGAAAACACGTGGTGGAAGCCAAAATCGAATCCATTGAAGAACTGTCCCAACGCATCATCGAAGAAGCCCAGCGCGAAGCCTCCGGTATCAAGAAAGAAGCCCACCTTCAGGCCAAAGACACTCTGTTCCAGATGACATCCGCCTTCGAGAAGGAAACCCAGGAACGCCGGGCGGAAATGAAACGCTATGAACAACGGTTGACGCAGAAGGAAGAACACCTGGAACGAAAAGGGGACCTGATCGCCCAGCGGGAGATCGAGGTGACCAAAACGGAATCCGCTCTGGCCAAAACCGAAAAAACCGTTCAGGAAAAAAGCCGGGAACTGGAATCCCTGGTCGAGGCTCATCGGCAGCGGCTGGAATACGTGGCCGGCCTGACTTCGGACCAGGCCAAGGATTTGCTGCTTAAAGCCATGGAAGACGAGGCCCGCCACGAAGGGGCCAAGATGATCAAGCGCATCGAAACCGAGGCCCGGGAGACCGCGGACCGAAAAGCCAAGGAAGTCATTGCCCTGGCGGTAAAACGGTACGCCGGGGACTACGTGGCCGAACGCACCATTTCCGTGGTGAACCTGCCCAACGAAGAAATGAAGGGCCGGATCATCGGCCGCGAAGGCCGGAACATCCGGGCCATCGAAGCCGCCACCGGCGTGGACCTGATTATCGACGACACCCCCGAAGCGGTCATACTGTCCTGTTTCAGCCCGGTCCGGCGCGAAGTGGCCCGGTTGTCCCTGGAACGGCTGATTTCCGACGGCCGCATCCATCCGGCCCGGATCGAGGAGATCGTTACCAAGGTTTCGGAAGAGATGGAGGTTTCGCTGAAAGAAGCCGGCGAGCAGGCGACTTTCGACGTGGGCGTCCACGGCATCCATCCCGAAATCATCAAGCTCATCGGCCGGTTGAAATACCGCACCAGCTACGCGCAAAACGTGTTGCAACATTCCATCGAAGTGGCTTTTCTGTGCGGCATCATGGCGGCCGAACTGGGGTTGAACGTCAAACAGGCCAAACGAGCGGGATTGCTGCACGATATCGGCAAGGCCGTGGATCATGAAGTGGAAGGCCCCCATGCCCTGATCGGCGCCGACCTGGCCAAGCGGTTCGGCGAATCGAGCCGGGTGGTCCACGCCATCATGGCCCATCACGAAGACATACCACCCGATTCCATTCTGGCCGTTCTGGTGCAGGCCTCCGACACCCTGTCCGGCGCCCGGCCCGGAGCCCGCCGGGAAATGCTGGAAACATACGTCAAACGGCTGGAAGATATCGAACGGATTACCGGGTCGTTCAAGGGCATCTCGAAATCGTACGCCATCCAGGCCGGCCGGGAAATCCGCATCATCGTCAACAGCGAACAGGTCACGGACGACGATTCCGTCCTTTTGGCCGGCGACATCTGCCGCAAGATCGAACAGGAACTCTCATACCCCGGGCAGATCAAAGTGACCGTGATCCGCGAAACCCGGGCCGTGGATTACGCCCGCTAATCATCCGATGTTCGGGAAAACCCATCCCCGATGATGGGTTTTCCCCCCCAATCTCTTCTCCGATAATCGTTCAAATCCGTGCGGGTCGTCAGCGGTCCATTTGGCCCGTAATCAGTCCCTGGCCGTCCAAAAACCAAAGGCCCGCTCCGGCCTTTTGGGCCGCGTCCCACAGAATTTCCAGACGCATGGCCTGGATTTCATATTCGCGTCCCGGTTGTTTGGCCAACTGGGGGGTCACCGCCTGGGCGTCATCGAGTTTCCTGAAGGCCGGCACGCGCCGCCCCTGCTCGTCTTCCAGGGCGTACAACCGTTCTTCCTTGCCTTCTTTTTCCACCAAAGCCCAGGTCCAGTCCATGGGGTTCGCTTGGTCCATTCGCGCTGCTCCTTCCGGAATATCGGGCCCATGCTCCTGGCCCATGGCGAGAAGGTAAGGCGGGAAACCGATCCCCGCCAGTCCTTCGGATGAGGGAATGCGTGAAGTGGTCCCCAACGCCTTGGCCTTCCGGATACTTTTTTTGGTTCAGTGATGAGGATGAGAATGGGGCGGCCGGGCGGCGGCCAGCCGCTGGTCGATCCAGACCCGGACCTTGTCGATTTCGGCCATTAGGCCGGCCAGGGCCTTACCCCGGTGGCTGATCCGGCCTTTTT
>JAGVGV010000562.1 GCA_020056895.1 Deltaproteobacteria bacterium | reverse complement strand
TCGGCGATGAATAGTACTGATCGGTTGCCCAGTTCCAGGCCACGTATCCGGAAGGCGTCACCCAGGCGGTCACGGGGTTGGTCAGGTCGCAGGAGGCATGGACTTCATCGGCCTTGGCGAAGCCCGAGTCCAGGCAGTTGATGACGGCCCAGGAACCGGCGGTCGGTTGGCCATCACCCACCACCATGCTTCGCACTTTTCCGGCATCATACACCCAATTGTTCAGATCGGAAAAATCGTCCCGCCAGCGGAAGGTGTTGGGATCCGCGGGATCGTTGGGATTCCAGGGGGGCAGGGTGTCCGGGGCGTGGGAGACCGTGGCTCGGGCTTCGCTGGCCGTGCCCGAAGCCACGATGCCCGTGGACATCACCCGGATGCTGAATACGTCGCTGGTTTCCGAGATAACGATCTGTTCGTCGCTCTGGTCCGTGGTGTACGTGCCGCTGTCGTCCTGTTCCCGGTCCAGGGCGTACCGAAGGCCCGCTTCGGCCAGGTACCGGGCCCGGTGGTTGTTGTTCGTCCGGGTTTCGCTCAAGGTGGTGGTGGATGATATGATGGCCACGCCCAAGCCCAGCATGGCCGCCAGCACCATCATGATCACGATGGCCGCCAGGGCGCTTCCCCGCCGGATCCGAAAAAATCCCCGCCATCTCTGGCCGCCTGATTTTCGCTGTTCGTTCATGGTCTAGTCCAACCGGTTCCGTTTCCGTAAGTAAAAGCGCTGGTCAAAGGATTGAGGCATGTCCTGGCCGGCCAGAAGCACGTACCGGACATTGATCAGGTTCGTGGCCGACGAATAACTGGAGGCCGCCGCGGCCGACAGGCTGGACTGGTAGCCCAAGGTGAACGAACTGACCGCGTCGGTCAGCACCACGCCGTCGTACAACAGATTGGCGCCGCTTTGTTCCACGGTGTGGGACGCCCCGGAGGTGAGCGTATAGGTGATCCGGTTGGCCAGACCGGTGCTGACTCGTTCGATGAGCGCGAAATCCTTGGCCAGCCGGGCCATGGCCGCCTGACCCTTTTCCACCACGCGGGCATTCTGGCGGGTGGACACATACCCTTGGGTAAGCTGAACCAGCCCCATGCCGGCCACGGCCGCCAGAAATCCCAGAATCACCAGCGCGGCGACCATTTCGATGAGAGTGAAACCTCGGCGGGTCATGGATGCCTCGTTACCGCGCATACGTGAACAGAGTGGAAAGTTCCTGGCCCGAATCGTCCTCTATGGTCAGATGCAGACAGGTTTCGGGGTCCCCCCCGCCAGGCTCACCATGGCGTTCCCGGCGCTGAACTTGACGAACCGGTTGTCCACCACCCAATAACTCCCCGAAAGAACGCCTCCCGACCCCGGATCATTGAGCAGTCCGGACGGGACCGCGAACCTGGGCGATCCCGACCCCGAACCAATGTGACCGTCCCGCCAGGTTTTCAGGGTTTGAGTGGGATTCTGCTGGAAATAGGCGTCGTAATCATAGGTGACGTTTTCCAGAACGGTCTGGAGGTCCGAGGACTGGTTGAGCCTTTGGATGGGCTGGTTGCTTTGTTTGAAGGCCGGCGAATCGAAAAAGGTGATAATCATGGTGGCCAATAAGGCCATGATGGAAATGGCCACGATGACTTCCACCAGAGTGAATCCCCTGGCCCGCCGGCCCGTTTGCCTCGCGAAGGGCCTCATGGCACGAACCCCGTGACGCCCAAGAGCGTTACCGTTTGCGTACTGTCCCCCTGCTTGAGGGTAATGGCCACGTTGTCCGACCCGGAACTTCCCCAGGTATCGTGGGGTCGGCCGTACTGATCGAAGGAAATGGTGGCCGGCAGAGACAGGGTTCCGGACCCGGCCTTGCTCACTTCGGTAATGGTGACTCCGGACGCGGGCGGCAGGGTGTATCCCAAGGCGGTTTCCTGGGGAAATGTCAGGTCTTGGCTGCCGCCGCTGTACACCCGGACCAGGGTGTAGGCGCCGGCGTTCAACCGAACGCCCCAGCGGGAGGTGTCGTTTCCGGCCAGGGACAGGTATTGAGCGTACCTCAGCCGCGATTTCAAGGTTTCGGCTTCGTTGATCAGGTCGGCGTCCGAGAGCGAATTGCGGGCCACCACGAACCCGGCCACCACGCCCATGAGCACCAGAACGGTAATGACTTCAAAGAGCGTGAACCCCGGCCGCCGGCCGATCACGACCATCCGTTCGCGGTTTCGATGCGATCCGCCCGAAGTCATGATGCCGCCCATCCTCCGGCTCGAGGCCGCCGCCTGGCTTCCGATTCGTCCATTTCCCGGCCCCCCTTGCCCTTTCCGGAATAGGGCAGAAACCAGACCAAGAGCCCGCCCACCGCCAGGGAAGAGACCGCCAGGCCCAACAACGGCCTCGTTATCGGCAGCCGGTCGGCCAGGAATCCCAGGCAGAGGCCGTTGGTCAGAACGGCAGCCGCATACCCCCAAACCGCGCCCCGGATCCGGCTGAATTCCGGCACGGTTCCCCGGAGAGTGGCGGCGCCCATGGCCGCCAGCCACAGGGCCAACAGCAAAATCAGTTCGGGTTGGAACCGGATCCAGGCCCGGCCCGGCAGGTCGTGACCCAGGCGGCGCCCACCCCAGGCCAGGACCACGGCCAGAATGGCCAGGAAAAATCCGGTTAATAGGAGCAGCGCCGCGTACTCCCGGTGGTCCAGGCCCGAACCGCCGGTTATCCATCCCGCCCGGCCCCGGAAGAACCGCGAAAACGTTTCAGACAGGGCCGACCACCGCCCCGGCCGTCCATCCGGCATCGCGGCCATGACCCTTTGGGCGAACCCCGGCCGTGGTTCCACGGAAACACTTCCGGCCCGGGCCAGAAGTTCCAAGAGGGAATCCTGGGGAGGTTCGGGTCCGGCGTTCGCCGCCGGTATGGTTCGATCCGGGTTCATGGAGGGCCACGTTCCTTTTTTCATATCCTTATTTACTTATACTCACCTTGGCCCCAAAAAGTAACAAAAGAAGGCTGTCAGCCGCCGGCTTTCAGCTCTCAGCCCAAGCGAAGCGAATTAGATTTTAATTAAAATTCATATAGCTATGCATTCCATCCTCAAGTGCTGACAGCTGACAGCTGATCGCTGACAGCTTGTGGGGAAGGACGGCTCCTTTCCAAACAGCTCAATTGTTCCATAAAGGACCCCCTATGATTGATGGCCTACCAAAGGGCCTGCGTCATGAATCCGGGTTTTCAAGCGGCTCGTTCTTCCCAGTAGTCCTCGAATCGTCCGGAGAGGATGTTACAGCGGAGGGCGATGACGGCGT
>JAGVGV010000694.1 GCA_020056895.1 Deltaproteobacteria bacterium | reverse complement strand
GCGAAGTGATCGTCCACCTGTTTCACGATCCCACCCGGGCTCAGTTCGACCTGGAAGGCCTGTGGCACGAAGCACCCCGGATCGACATTGATTCCATGCTCGGTAAGCTGACCAAGAGTAAAAAATCCTGGCCGATCCAGGCCGAAACCGATGAAGGCGCCAAAGCCTCGGCCGGGACCGACCCGGGTGAGGCTGATTGGGCCGAGGCCGACGATCCGGAGGACGCTTCCGACATGGACGCTCCGGCCGACGAAGCCCCAACGGCGACCCGCCGCAAACCGGTCCGAACCGGCCGTCGTAAGAGCACCGGAGCCTAAAACATCATGCCTTTTCAGCGGATCATTCGGATGTTCCTTGCCGCCGTTTTTATCGGCGTACTGGTGGTCGGCCCGGCCGTTCCGGCCCGGGCTTTGACCCAGGAAGAGGAACGGAAGATGGGCCGCGAGGTGTTCCGGGCCGTTCAGGAAAGAATGAAACTGGTGGACGACCCGGTGGTGACGGCCTACATCGACCAACTGGGCCGTAAAATCCTCCAAACCGCCGGCCCGCAACCCTACGAGTATCGTTTTTTCGTGGTGGATCGCGGGGTGATTAACGCTTTCGCCGTGCCGGGCGGGTATGTGTTCATCAACACGGAAACCATCGCCGCCATGGACAACGAAGGCCAATTGGCGGCCATCGTGGCCCACGAAATCGCCCACGTGACCCTCCGGCATATCGCTCATCGGATCGAACAAAGCCGCAAGATCACTCTGGCGGCGGTGGGGGGCGTGCTGGCGGGCATTCTGATCGGCGGGCCGGTGGGGCCGGCGGCCATGATGGGGTCCGTGGCCGGCGGAATCCAGGCCATGCTGGCCTATTCCCGGGAAGATGAAACCGGCGCCGACCGGCGGGGCATCGAATACCTGGCGGGCGCCGGATACGCGCCCCATCACATGGCCGATGCCTTCCAGATTCTGTTGATGAACAACCCCCAGGCCGGCGACATCCCAACCTACCTGTCCACGCACCCCGGGTTGGACCAGCGGATCGACGGCGTCAGGGACGTGGTGAAGGCGTATCCGAAACTGGACCGGAAGGAAAAACCGGCCGACGACGCCATGTTTCAGTCCGTCCGGCTCCGGGTGATGGTTCTTTATGGCGATGAAACCCGGGCCGAAGGGGTCATCAACCGCCTTAGGGCTAAAAACCCTCAGGACCCCGAAGTTTTTTACGGCCAAGCCCTGTTGTATCTGCGGCGCCAGAAAACCAAGGACGCCCTGGCTCAGTTAAAAAAGGCCGTCCAACTGTCGCCTTCGCATCCCGGGTACCTGTGCGATCTGGGCGAACAACTTTTTTACGTCCGTGATTTTGAAGGCGCCTTAAGCGCCCTCGGGCGGGCGTCCGTTCTGCGGCCCAATGACCCCCGGCCGCTGTTTCTTCTGGCTCGGGTGTACGAGGAGGAAGGCCAAGGTAAACGGGCTCAGGACCTGTACGAACGGGTATTAAAGTTGGATCCGAACCATACGGCCGCGCTTCAGCAGATTGGAGTGGTGTATGGCCAGAATGGGGATCTGACGCGGGCTCATCTATACACGGGGCTCCATTATAAACGGAACGGCCAGTACGAAAAGGCCTGGCAGCAGATGAAGCTGGCGAAAAGCCACGCCAAAAACGCGCCTTACGATGTTCAGGACCGCATCGAACAGGAACTGAGGCAGCTTCAAAAGGACAAGTTCGAAGAGGAAAAGGAAAAAGAAGGGGAACGAACAGAGGAACGGCGCCGTCGAGGCCCGGTGTACAAGCGGATTGTTCCCTGATTTCGTTTCCTCCCCGTGAAGGAAACCTTAAACGGATTCATGCCGGCGTAATAAAACGTTCCGCCGGCCCGGCCCCTCCCCCGGGCGCCTGGTGGACCGGAACCACCGGTCATCGGCATCCATCCGGCCCAATCCACCCGTTCATGAGGTGATTCCATGTCCCTGCATATGGCCTCGATCATGGCCCCCCGGTCCATCGCCGTGGTGGGCGCCACCAACCGTCCCGGCAGCGTGGGCCTGGCTGTTTTCCGCAACATTTTGAATGCCGGGTTCACCGGCGTTTTGTACCCCGTCAATCCCAAAGCCTCGTCGATCCACAGCGTCAAAGCCTATCCGAGCCTTTTGGACATCCCCGATCCCGTGGACGCGGCCGTGGTGATCGTCCCGGCGGAAATGGTGGCCGGCGTGGTGGAAGAAGCGGCCCAAAAGGGGGTTTCGGGCCTGGTGGTGATTACCGCCGGATTCAAGGAAGTGGGCGGCCACGGCGCGGCGCTGGAAAAACGGCTCAAGGAAGTGGTGGACGGGCATGAAATATCGATGATCGGGCCCAACTGCCTGGGCATCATCAACACCAGCCCCAGCGTTCGTCTGAACGCCAGTTTCGCCACCAAAATGCCCAAACCCGGGAACATCGCCTTCATTTCCCAGTCCGGCGCCCTGTGCACGGCCATTCTGGACTACGCGGAAGGCCGGAACATCGGCTTTTCCAAATTCATCAGCTTTGGCAACAAGGCGGACGTGAACGAAATCGACCTTTTGAGGTATCTCAAGGACGATCCCGAAACTCAGGTCATCCTTATGTACCTGGAAGACATCAGCGACGGCCGGGCTTTCATTGAAATCGCCCGCGAAATCACCTGGGACGCGAAAAAGCCCATGCTGGCCCTGAAAAGCGGGCGGTCTCCGGAAGGCGCGGCGGCGGCGGCGTCGCACACCGGCAGCCTGGCGGGGTCGGACTCGGCGTACGATGCCATCTTTTTCCAAAGCGGGATCCAGCGGGTGGAAGGCATAACCGATCTATTCCATTACGCCATCGCCTTTTCCCGGCAGCCAGTGCCCAAGGGCAAAAAAATCGCCATCGTCACCAACGCCGGCGGCCCCGGCATCATGGCCACCGACGCCGCCATCCGTCACGGGCTGACCCTGGCCGAACTTTCGACCGAAACCCAAAACCACCTGAAGGAAGTGCTGCCGCCCACGGCCAACATTCACAACCCCGTGGACATCATCGGGGACGCCACCCACGAACGGTACGAAGCCGCCATCCGCCAGGTGCTTCTGGATGAAAACGTGGACGGCGCCGTGGTCATTCTCAGCCCCCAGGCCATGACCCGGCCGCTGGAAACCGCCGAAATCGTTCCCCGGGTCATCCAGGGGATCGACAAGCCGGTGCTCTGTTCGTTCATGGGGATC
Source organism: Deltaproteobacteria bacterium (assembly GCA_020056895.1). Lineage (GTDB taxonomy): Bacteria > Desulfobacterota > Desulfarculia > Adiutricales > JAGVGV01 > JAGVGV01. The sequence continues at coordinate 2,218 of JAGVGV010000694.1, read as the reverse complement.
GTGGATGTATCGGAAGGCGTCAAGTATCTTGAATCCCACAATATCCCCAATTATGTCTTTCCCGAAGCCGCCGTGCGGGCCATGTCGGCCATGCTCCGGTTCGGCGAGCTGATGCGTTTGGAAAAACGCCAGGTCCGCCGGGTGGCCGCCAACCGCGACGCGGCCAACGACATCATCACCCGCCGGCTCTCGGGCAAGGACCGTCATTTTTCTCCGGAACACGAAGCCGGCGAACTGCTTCAGTGCTATGGTTTCCCGATCCTGCCGCAAAAACTCGTGACCCACGAAGACGAAATCGAAGAGGCCGTCGACCATGTGGGCTGGCCCGTGGCCATGAAAATCTGTTCGCCCGACATCATTCACAAATTCGACGCGGGCGGCGTGCGGCTGAAGATCAAGGACGTGGACCAAGCCAAGGCCGCGTACCGCGAAATTCTTGAAAACGCCAAAAAATTCAAGCCCGATGCCTTCATCAAAGGCGTACTGATGGAAAAAATGGCTCGAAGCGGCGTGGAAGTGATTTTGGGGGCCATGCGGGATCCCCGGTTCGGGCCCATGGTCATGTTCGGTCTGGGCGGCACCCTGGTGGAAGCCATCCGGGATGTTTCCTTCCGTCTGGCGCCCATGTGGGAAATCAGCGCGGAAAAGATGATGAAATCCATTCGGGGATACCGGATTCTCCAGGGGGTTCGAGGCAACCCGCCTTCGGACATCGAGGCGGTGTAGGACTGCGTGCTCCGGCTTTCGCAGATGGTCAGCGATCATCCCGAAATCGCCGAGCTGGATATCAATCCCCTGATCGTGTACCCCGAAGGCCAGGGTTGCGTGGTGGCCGACAGCCGGATATTGTTGACCAAAGTGTAATCCGGGTCCGGAAGGATCGTCCGGCCTCGGCGGGCTCGGTTTGGAAGGTCAGGGAACCTCCAGGGGCTTTCCTGGCCGGCGGATACTGAATACCGGTTCCCATTTTCCAGGTTGGGAACCAGCGGAAACCTTTTGGATGGCGAACCATTTATGCGTCTTGTCCGTTTGTTCCTGACCGGCTTGTTCCTGGCCGGTTTTTTCGTTGGATCGGTCCCGGCCAAGGCCCAAGGCGAATGGCAGGACGTTCCCGGCCAACCGTTTAGGAAAAAAGCGGCCGAAGGACACTGCAACTGCCTGTTCGCGCCCACGGAAATCATGCGGGGCGGCGAAGCCCGAGCCGGCATCAAATCCGCCTTTGCCGGCCCTGAACCCGTGTACGCCCGATGCTATTTCGACGGCCCCATCGGCCCCCTGGACCCGGATGATTTCTGGCACGAACTGTGGATCGACGGCCGCATGGTCAAGATCACCGAATTCGCTCATCCGCCTCAGCCGGATTGGGACCAGATTTCCCTCTGGCTGACCGCCGAAGACTATTCAACGGAATTCAAAGCCCTTCCCCCAGGCCGGCACGAAATCACCTTGTGGGTGCTGAAAAACACATATCTCTCATACCCCGATCCTCCGAAACTGGAAGAAAACCGATCCCCGGTTCTGGTTCGGCTGTCCAAGGGGTCTTTTATCTATACCGTGCCCAAAAGGTAAAACATCCCACTCCCCCGGCCGCGGCCGCGAGCCCCACCCCCCGCACCCGACGGTTGGCGTCAACCGGTTCCGGCGTCCCGCCGCGAAGGCCGGCCGCCGATTTTCCGTTCCAGGTCCAAAATGATCCGAACCGCCGGACCGGGATTTTCCAGCGTATCGGGTCCTTTCCAAACCGGATTGCCGGCCGTCCGCCACCGGGCCCGGAATTCCTCCAGGCCAAACCCCACATGCTCGTAAATCATCATTTTTTGCAAAAAATTCCGTTCCTCGAAGGTCAGTTGGCGGTCGGTGTCGATCTGGGCGCCATCCGGCAGGGAATAGATCATGGAGGCCTCCAAAAGATGGGGGAACGTTTTCCCTTGGGGGATATTATGGCCGGCCCGGCCCGGACAATCAACCCAAGCCAATGGTCATCGGGAACCTACGCTCCGGAGTTCATCCCGTCCCTCACCCTATGGGGAGATCCGCCGGTTTTACCGCCGGACCGCTCACAAGATTCCACTTCGGCTTTACCTTCATCCGGTTATGCATTATAATATGGGGTCATCCGGTGAAGTACCTTGTCTCTTGACGGGGATGGAGGGCAGGGGCAACCATGTTCCATCGAACTGTTTGGCGTTATTTGCTCATCCTACTGGCGATCCTGGGG
>JAGVGV010000061.1 GCA_020056895.1 Deltaproteobacteria bacterium | reverse complement strand
ATATAATTGTATCAAATCGAGGCGAGTATTCCGCGCCTCGGGCCCGTGTTCCGAAATCCGGGCCAGGGTGGACCCAAACCCGGAAGAAAAGGGGACCCGTGAGTCGGAAAAAGCACATTGTGCCGATGACCGCGGCGATGATGACGCTGGCCGCGGCGGCCTGGGCCGGCCCGAGTAACCCAGCGGATGACCCCACCATCTCGCTGGTGAAGACCATTGAGTTGCGTGAATTCGAGGGCCTTAAGTTCAATACGGATGAGTATACGGTCAAGGCGGGCGACAATCTGTACCACGTATTGCTCCAGCGGGGGGTGGTGGGTGCTGGCCCGACGCCGGACCAGGCCCTTCGTCTGATCCGTGCTTTGAACCAGGATATCAAGAATCCGGACATCATCGTGCCGGGTCAAAAGCTGATTCTGCCTTCGGGGCCAGTGGAAGGCCTGAGCCCCGCGCCAAAAACGCCGGCCGTGGCGGCTAAAACCGCTGGTCCGACCGAACCCGGAACGGACGCGGCCAAGGCGCCCGAGACTCCGGCCGCGTCCAACGACCCGGGGAAAGAACCGGGGGAAGATGCGGCTCCGGGCCAGGCCGACGTTCGGTACCCCAGTTTAAAGGACGCGGCGGCGGCGGCCTTGGCCGATTCCACCAAGCATGTAAAGATCAAGATCAAACCCGGCGACCGGCTGGCTCAACTGCTGCGCGACCAGGGCATCAGCAACGAACATATTTTCAATGAATACCTGAATCTGACCGTGGCCATGAACCCGGGGATCAATCACGCGGACGTGATCTATTCGCACATGGAACTCAACCTGCCCACCACGGGGGCGGCCATGGAGGCGCGGGTAGGACGGATGCCGGTGGTGGCTTCGAGGACGGGCAAGGGATCGGGCGGCGCCGCCGCCGATTCAGGCCGGCTGGCCTTTTTGCCCAAGGTGGACCCCAGCGTGGTCAAGGCGCCGGAACGGAAAAGGCCCCCCGATTCCAAACCCAATCCCAACCGGCTGCTGGCGCCGCCTCCGGCCATTCCTGATGCCGCCAGCATGGGCACTCGGACCGCCCTGGGCCTGATTTTTACCCGCATGGGGGAACAGTTTCTGGCCAAGGGCCAATTGTTTCTGCCTCTTCGGGAAGGCGGCCAGATTACTCTGGACACCCACAGTTTTCCGGTGATCGAAATGTCCAGCGGCCATCGGATTGTTTTGGACCTGGATCGCCGGTTGCCCGACGGCATGGTGGAACTGATCCGGGGGAACTGGTCCCAGTACAGCGTATATCGTCCCCGCCGGGGGGAGCGGCTGCCGGAAACGTTGCAAAACCTGATCGAGCTGGGTGGCTATTACCGGGTTCAGCACCAGGGCGCTCCCTGGGTGTTTTCCAAGGACGTGCGGGTACAGTTCAACGCGGATTGGATCATCTGGCCCACGGAAGTGGATTACCGGGTGGGCCGGCCCACGATCATCAACCTGGCCTCGGGAACTCAGCCGGGCCTGTCCGCCGAACTGACTTCCTATTTGGAAGAGCAGGGGATCAAGATCATCCATTTTCAGGCCAACGGCAACCTGATCGGCCCCGGCCCCCGCCGGGCGGCGACGGCCAAAACCAAGGTGAACATCACCAACCTCAGACCCGGTAACAACCGCCAGTTCATGCTGTCCGTTTTGGATATGGTGGGGCAGAAGTACGAAACCGATCTTTCCGTCCCTCTGGTTACGGGCAGCCGACCTGGCGATGGGTTCAACGTCACCATCGAAGCCCCCATCTATTTCAGCCGGGGCGGCAAAAACCACATCGTGACCTTCGATCCTCTTTCCACCGAAATGGTGGAACTGCTCAAGCGGAACAATTTCAACGTGATCCTGTGCATGGAGGGCGAAGGAGCCCAAGGGTTGGCTCAGAAGCTCCTGTCCGCCATGGGGATGAAAACGGAATCCGGCCTGACCCTGGCCTCTTCGGGCGATGGCAAAAAGAACCATTTTGAAGTGAGCATGCCTGGCGTTTTGTTCAACATGGCCGGCCGGCAGACCCTGTTGACCAACAGCCACGTGCCCAGCACCCTGGAACCCCTCTTGAGCCGGCCCAACCTGACCGTGGTTCGGTACCAGATCCACAACGCCTCCTGATTGTTGCCGTGTTCTCCTTTTTCCATCGCGCCAGGGGCCGGGATTTTCCCGGCCTTTGGCGTTGGGCCTCCACCGTGCTCCATTCCCAAACAAGCAAGGCCGTAACGGGTCCCTATTAGTGTTTTTCATGAATCTATGCGGGCGTTGAAAAAAGGGCGGGGATTCCCTTGATTCCGGATTCCCGATGGTTCATGGTGGGCTCCACTATTTCGCCCAGCAGGGGGAACGCTCATGGCCAACGACCCAATCCAACCCGCAAAACACCTCGCCGCGGCCTGCGGTCTTTTTTGCCCGGCCTGCCGGCTCTATATTGGAACTCATGAAAACCCCGCCTTGGTCGAAGACATGGCCGCCCGCTGGGAGATGCCGGTGGACCACCTGTGGTGCGACGGCTGCCGGGCCGAACGCCGGGGCTTCTATTGCGATCAATGCACCATGCGGACCTGCGCCGAAGCCCGGGGCATCACGTACTGCAACGAATGCGTGGAATACCCTTGCCCGCTGATCAAGAAATTCCAGGCGGAAATGCCCCACCGGATCGAAATGTGGGAGAATCTTGATCGAATCCATGAAAAGGGGTTCGAGGCTTGGTTCGAGGAAAAACGGCGGCACTATGCCTGCCCGAAATGCGGCGTGCTCAATTCGGCGTACGATCTGGTCTGCCGCAAATGCGGCCATGAACCCGGCAACGAATACGTCCGCCGCCACCGGGCCGTGATTGAAAGCTTCGTGAAGGAACGGAAGTGAAGTTCCGGCCGGGCAGGAAAGGCCCGCGGACCATCCGGGGCCTGGTGTTTGGCCCGGCCGGATGAGGGCGGATACGAAAAAGAGTAGGATAACGGAAAACGCGGGCGAATCGGAACGCACCCGCGTTTTTTTTCGGTACCCGGTGGCCGGGTCAGACGGCCAGGACGGACCGGGACGGTTCGCTTTGGGGCGCTTCGGCCGCTGGAGGTTCGGCGTCCCGGATCCGGCGGACCTCCCGGGTGTTGGCGAACCGGGCGTAATCCCCAACCCGGATGCCGTTTTTCGCCAGCTCGGACCGGATGTATTCGTACCTTTGGGCCCGGATGTGGTGGTCGATGTACGGGTTTTCGCTGTACCAAAGCTCTTCCGGGATCCGAAAATGGTTCACGGCGTAGATTTGGTCCTTATCCCCCCGGAACCGGATGTGGTATTTATCCGGATCGTTGTAAAACCGGCTGTTGGTCACCAGGCGCATCATGTTGATGGTGGAGAACTGCCAGATATAGGCTTTGTTCCGAATCACGTTCCGAATGGCTTCCTCGACATCCTCATCTGTTTCCCCGGGCGCGCCCACCACCATGTTCACGCAGACCACCAGCCCCGCTTTCCGGGCGTCGGCCAGGTTTTGGTCCACCGTGGCGATGCGGTAGCCCTTACGTTGACGGTAGAGAATGTTGTCGGTCCAGCCGTCCACGCCGAAGGTGAGTTGGGTAAAGCCGGCGGCTTTGAGGGTTTTGAAAAAATCGAGGTCCGACCGGCGGTCGATACGGAGCTGTCCGGAGAACCTGAGCTTCAACTTCCGGCGGATGATTTCGTGGCAGATGGCTAGAAGATTCTCGGGATCGCCGTTCACGTCGCTTTCGTTGGAACAGAAATTATCGAACCCGTGCTTCATGTGCCATTCGATCTCGTCCACGATCAGGACGGGGTTCCGCTTCCGGTACTGGTTGTGTTCGGCGCAGAAATTACACCGGGACCAGGCGCAGCCTCGGCTGGAACAGATGGGGTTCAGAATGTGGCCGCTCCAGGACCGGTACAACCGGATATCGATGAAATCGTAGGTCGGGAAGCCCAGGGCGTCCAGGTCCTGAGGCT
>JAGVGV010000434.1 GCA_020056895.1 Deltaproteobacteria bacterium | reverse complement strand
GTGCTTTCGGTGGGTTCCAGGCCGCCGAGCATGCGGGAGATTTCCTCCACGCGGTCCGGTTCGGCCAGGGGCACGATGTCGGTCACGGTCCGCTCGCCTCGGACTTCCTTGAACACCCGGAAGTGCCGCCGGCCGAACACAGCGATCTGGGGCAAATGAGTGATGCAGATCAGTTGATGATGCCGGGCCAGACCGGCCAGCTTGCGGCCCACCACTTCGGCCACCGCTCCGCCGATGCCGGTATCCACTTCGTCAAAGACCACGGTTTCCACGCGGTCCTGGCCGGCCAGAAGGCTTTTGAGGCCCAGCATGGCGCGGCTGAGTTCGCCGCCCGAAGCGATCCGGGCCAGGGGCCGAAGGTCTTCTCCCACATTGGGCGAGATCAGGAATTCCACCTGATCCCGGCCGCCCGGGCCAATGGCGTCGCCGTCCGGGGATTCGCCGAAGGCCAGTTCGAATTCCAGGCGGGGCATGCCCAGAGTCCTGAGTTCCGTGGTGACGGCCCGGGCCATGGCCTCGGCCGCCTCGCGCCGAAGCCGGCTCAATCGGGCCGCCTGCTCCAGAGCCCGGCTCCGGGCCTGATCCCGTTCGACCTGACGCGAAGAGCGCTGGGCCTCCATGTCCGCTAGCCGTTCCAGGTGATCCGAAGCCGCGCCGGCATGCGCCAGAACCGCCTCAAGAGTCCCGCCATACTTCCTTTTCAGGCGGCCCAACAGGGCCAAACGGTCCTCCACCACGGCCAGCCGTTCGGAATCGAAGGTGATTTTGTCCAGGTGAGTGCGGAGGCTTTCGGCGGCGTCGGCCAACTGATGGTACGCATCCTCGATCTGGGTGGAAGAATCGGACAGCCGGTCGTCCAACCCGGCGGCCTTGCCCACCCCGGACCGGACCTGATCCAGCACTTCGACCACCGACCCGGACCCCTGGTACAAGCCTTCGTACGCGCCCTGGACCAGGGAATAGATTTTTTCGGCGTTCCGAAGGAGTTTCCGTTCTTTTTCCAGGTCTTCGTCTTCGCTCGGGAAGGGCTGGGCGTCCTGGATTTCCTTTACCTGGAATTCGAGCAGGTCGGCCTTGTCCTTCACGTTCCGGATCCGGGCTTCGATCTCGGCCAGGCCGCGCTCCAGGTCCTTCCACCGGCCAAAGGCTTCGGCCATGGCCGTACGGTCGTCGGCCAGGCCAGCGTATTGATCTAAAAACAAGAGCTGCCGGTCCGGATCCAACAACCGCTGATGTTCGTGCTGGCCCGACAAGGCCATCAATTCCGGCCCCAGCAAGGCCAGTTGAGCCAGCGTGGTCAGGCCGCCGTTGACGAACACCCGGTTCCGGCCCGATTTGGCCAGCACCCGCCGGATCAGCACCTCGTCTCCGGCGGGGAGTCCCATTTCGTCCAGCCTTCGAACCCATTCATCGGGCGCATCCGGAACGAACAACGCCGAGACCTCGGCTTCGTCCGCGCCCTGACGGATCAGATCGGCCGACGACCGGCCCCCCAGAATGAGCCCGATGGCGCCCACCAGAATGGATTTGCCCGCCCCGGTTTCGCCGGTCAATACATTGAACCCCGGCCCGAAGGACAGGTTCAGTTCATCGATAAGCGCCACGTTGCGGATTGCGAGTTCGGCCAGCATGAACGATGGATTGCCTGGGAGAATGAGGAACGGCGGACGTCCGGCGGGCCGGCGTCAATCGTCCACGGTCACCCGGAGCACCTCCTGATACGTGGTCAGCCCCCGGATCATCAGTTTGAGGGCGTTCTGCCGGAGCGTCATCATCCCTTCCTGGCGGGCGGCGTCCTTGATCGACGAAGCCGGCGAACCATCCATGGTCAGCCGCCGGATCCGTTCGGAAAACGGCATCACCTCGATGGTGGCCATCCGGCCCAGGTACCCGGTGTTCCGGCATTTGTCGCAGCCCCGGCCCCGCCTTAGCTTCACCGGGCCGTCGGCCTTGATCCTCAGGCCCAGGCCCTTGACCTCTTCCGGAGTCAATTCAAATTCTTCCGAACAATACCGGCAGATCCGGCGGAGAAGCCTTTGAGCCATGATCCCGATGATGGTGGACGACACCAGAAACCGTTCCAGCCCCAGGTCCACCAGCCGGGAAACCGCCGAAGGGGCGTCGTTGGTGTGAAGCGTGGACAGCACCAAGTGTCCGGTGAGCGCGGCCTGGATGGCGTTTTCAGCCGTTTCGTAGTCCCGCATTTCACCGATCATGATGATGTCCGGATCCTGGCGCAAAATGTTGCGCAAAATGCTTCCGAACGTGATGCCCGCCGCTGGCTGAACCGCGATCTGGTTGAAATCCTCGTGGATCATTTCAATGGGGTCTTCCACCGTGGTGATGTTGGTTTCCTCCGACGCCAAATGCCGAAGCGATGAATACAGCGTGGTGGATTTACCACTGCCGGTGGGGCCCGTAACCAATATGATGCCGTGAGGCCGGCTGAGGAATTCGTGGAACTTGGCCAGGTCCCGGGCGTTCATGATCAGGTCTTTTAGGTCGCGGAACAGGATGTCCGGGTCCAAAATCCGCATGACCACCTTTTCGCCAAAGGCCACGGGCACGGTGGACACCCGGATTTCGGCCTCGTTGCCCTGATGGTCGATCTTGATGCGGCCGTCCTGAGGCTTCCGCTTTTCGGCGATGTCCAAACGGCTCATCATCTTGATCCGCGAAACCATGGCCGGATGAATCACCTTGGGCAGGCGGTGGATGTTGTGAAGCACCCCGTCGATGCGCATCCGGGCCAGGGATTCGTTTCTTTTCGGTTCGAGATGAATGTCGCTGGCCCGCTGCTCGAAGGCGTACACGAACAGATAGTCCACGGCATTCTTGATGTGCTGGTCGCTGGCCGTGATTTCGTCGGCCGATTTAAGCCGGAAATACTGTTCCAGGTTGTTGAAATCCACCTGAGGCCCGGCCATCTGGCCTTCGGCGCCTTCGATGGACGACATGAACCCATAAAATTCGCTGATCAACCGGCGGATGTCTTCCCGAGTGGACAAGACCGGGACCAGTTCGTACGCCGTGACCCGTTTCAGGTCTTCCAGGGCTTCGGTCTGGAAGGGATCGCAGATGGCCACTTCGAGCCGGTCGCCCTTGATTTCGATGGGAATGATCAAATGCTTGAGGGCGAAGGACCGGGGCAGGGTTTTGGTGACCACTTCGAGTTCGAGCTCCAAGGGGTCCAGGCGGCGGTACGACAAACCCACGTCGGCGGCCACGGCCTTCATGATGTCGGCCTCTTCGACCAACTGGTCGTCGCGTCCGCCGGGCAAAGGCAGCTTGAACGACGCCAGGACCTCCACCGGATGGAGCGGCGGAACCTGGTGCTTGCGGGTTTTGGCCGCTTCGCGGGCCCGGGATTCTTCCAGC
>JAGVGV010000074.1 GCA_020056895.1 Deltaproteobacteria bacterium | reverse complement strand
GCGGCCATCACCGGCGCGGGATCGGGCATCGGCCGGGCTCTGGCCCTGGCTCTTGCGGCGGAAGGTGCGTCCCTGGCGATTTCGGACATCGATTGGCCGGGACTGGAACAGACCAGGAATCAGGCTGAAGCCATGGGCGTGGCGGTTTCCACTCATCTGGTGGATGTGTCCGACCGGGAACAGATGATCTGGTTCGCGGAAGAAGTGGTGGAACGGCACGGCCAGGTGGATTTGGTGGTGAACAATGCCGGAGTGGTGGTATCCGAAACTCTGGACGACGTGACGTACGAGGATTTCAATTGGCTGATGGGCGTGAATTTTTGGGGCGTGGTCCACGGGACCAAGGCCTTTTTGCCCCATTTGCGCCAGCGGCCCCAGGCTTATCTGGTGAACGTGGCCAGCATCAACGGCATGGTGGCTTTTCCAAATAATGGCCCGTACGTGGCCTCCAAGTTCGCGGTCACCGGCTTTACCGAAAGCCTGACCCAGGAATTGGAAGGAACCGGAATCCATGTCTCGGGCGTATATCCGGGTGGGGTCCGGACGGATATTGTCCGCCGGGCCAAATTCTACAAGGCCGCGGCATCGGACATGGACCGGGATGGGATGATCGGCCGTTTCGATGAATCGGCCAAAACCTCGCCCGAGGAAGCGGCCCGGGTGATCCTGGACGGCGTTCGCCGAAACCGGCCCCGCATTCTCATCGGCCGCGACGCCTGGGTTCTGGATTGGCTAAAACGTCTTTTCCCGGTCTGGACCACCCGGTGGGTGGCCCGGAAAGTTCGTGAACTGAAAAACACCCCTCGGAGTTGATCCAGGCTCGGCCTTCCCCAAAGCAGCCGCCATGGTTCAGGTTCGGGGAAGGGGGGAGGATCGATGGCCAACAAAAACCTTTTCCGAAGCCTGGTGGGACGGTTGATCCGGTCCGCCGACGCGGTGAACAAGGAAGGGGCTCCGGCCTATGCCTTCACCGACCAGGCGGCCTTGGCTCAGTACGCCGCCACCGGCTGCCTGAACACCACGTTTTACGCCGGCGCGGCCGAACAACTGGATGCGGTGCTAACTCTGGCCGGGAAGGTGGAGCCTCGGTTCCTGGCCCAGACCGCCGTGTACGCCCGGGAAAAGGGGTACATGAAAGATATGCCGGCGTTGCTGTGCGCCGTGTTGTCGGTCCGGGACCTGGATCTGTTGGCTCGGGTGTTCGACCGCGTGGTGGACAACGGCCGGATGCTCCGGACATTTGTCCAGATCATGCGGTCGGGCGCGGCGGGCCGGAAATCCCTGGGCACCGCGCCCCGGCGGTTGATTCGGAACTGGATGGAAAAGCGGTCGGACGAGGCCCTGTTCCGGGCTTCGGTGGGGAATGATCCGTCTTTGGCGGACATCATCAAAATGGTTCACCCCCGGCCGTCCACGCCGGCCCGGGAAGCTCTGTACGGGTATCTGATCGGCCGCGAGGTGAATCCGGCCGTGCTGCCGGAACTGGTCCGGTAATACGAAGCCTTCAAGGCCAAGGAGTCCGCGATCGTACCGGACGTGCCCTTTCAGATGCTCACGTCGCTGCCGCTGGGCCCGCCGGAATGGACCGAAATCGCCCGGAACGCCCCCTGGCAGATGACCCGGATGAACCTCAATACCTTCGCCCGGCACGGTGTATTCAAGGACGAAGCCATGGTGGACCGGATCGCGGACCGGCTCCGGGACCCCGAAGCCATCCGTCTGGCCCGGGTTTTTCCGTACCAGCTCATGGTGGCGTACCGTATGGCCGAAACGACCTGGCCTGCCGCGATCAAGGAAGCGCTTCAGGACGCGCTGGAAACGGCCACCGGGAACGTTCCGGCCATCGACGGCAAGGTTTTTGTTTTTCCGGATGTATCCGGGTCCATGACCTGGGCCCCGGTCACCGGCGTGCGGAAAGGGGCCACGACCACGGTGCGGTGTATCGACGTGGCCGCCCTGGTGGCCGCGACCATGGTCCGGAAAAACCCGAAGGCCGAAGTGATTCCCTTTGAACAGAGCGTGGTGGACGTTCCGATCAACCCCCGGGATTCCATTCTGACCAACGCCGAACGCCTGGCCAAGGTGGGCGGCGGAGGAACCAACTGTTCGGCGCCGCTGGCTCTTTTGAACCAGAAACAAGCCATGGGCGACCTGGTGGTCTATGTTTCGGATAATGAATCGTGGGTGGACCAGGGCCAGGGCCGAGGCACCGCCGTCATGCAGGAATGGGGTCGGTTCAAAAAGAGGAACCCGGCGGCCCGGATGGTCTGCATCGATCTTACACCCAACCTGACGACTCAGGCGTATGATCGAAACGACATCCTGAACGTGGGCGGGTTTTCCGATCAGGTGTTCGAGCTGATCGCCGAATTCGCCGCCGGCCGGCTGGGATCGGGTCATTGGGCCGAGCGGATCGCGGCCATCGAACTATAACGCCAACCCAAGGAAGCGGGCCTGGCCCGCTTTCCAAAAACCGATCACCCTGTTCGAAAGGGGGCGAATGCAGCGGGAACTACAGGGGACGCGGGTTCGAATCCCGCCGGCTCCGTCACCAACATGGAGCCGTAGCTCAGCGGTAGAGCGCTGAAACGTTTCCGTCATTTTGTCGCCTCCTCAACCTCTATCCAGCCTGGCGGGCCGCGCCCGGGCTTGTGGATTTTCCGAAAAACAGGGGGAGAATGCAGGCGGGAGTACATGGTCTACCACATGCGCGTCCTTGGGGCGCGGGTGGAATATCTCTCACCGACTCTTGTCTCCCCCTTGAAACTACGTCGGAGTGAACCTGAAACCCGCCGCCTGAAGGCGAACGGGGACCCCTTTGGGGGGCGAATGCGACGGGAACTACATCCTCCAAGATGAGAAGACGCGGGTTCGAATCCCGCCGGCTCCGTCACCAACATGGAGCCGTAGCTCAGTGGTAGAGCGCTTAAACGTTTCCGTCATTTTGTCGCCTCCTCAACCTCAATCCAGCGTAGTGGGCCGTGGCCTGGGATTAGGGTTTTCTGAAATAAAGGGGGAGAATGCAGGTGGGAGTACACCGGGGCAACCTCCAATGCGCCCTCGGGCGCGAGTGAAAATCTCTCACCGACTCTTGTCTCCCCCATGTTCCAACGACCGGGGATCGCGGGTTATCCCGCCGTCGAAGGGAAACCACGAACAACGGCGGGCGAATGCGGGTGGAACTACATTGAGCGCCCAGTCCGGCCTCCGGGCTGGGGGAACGCTCCACGCGGGTTCGATTCCCGCCGGAGGGAGCCGTCCAGGTTCCGGCCGTGGCCCAGATGGTCGAGCATCGTTGTTTCACCCAACGCCTTTGTCGCCCGCTTTGGGGATGGATTCCAACGGTTTTGGTAATTCGGACGGCGAATGTCGGCCGGGAGTACATGGATTCCACGAGTTCGGAGCTCGATCCGTTTCCACGTATGGAGAAACGGTGGACCCTCCCGCCATCTCTTGTCGCCGTTCCCGAACCTCCAAAGGGGCTTTCCTCTTCGTGGACGCCCCATTTTTTATAAACCCGGCCACAAGTTCATGAGGCTGCTCAGGTGAAGATCGTCCCGATCGATGGTTCGTACGGGGAAGGGGGCGGCCAGGTGCTCCGGACATCGCTGGCCCTTTCCCTGGTCACGGGCCAACCGTTCGAGATAACGAACATTCGGGCCGGGCGGAAAAAACCGGGATTGATGCGGCAACATGTAACTTCGGCCCTGGCGGCCGCGACGATCGGCGGAGCCCGAATGGAAGGCGCGGCCATCGGTTCGGACCGGCTGGTCTTTGAGCCACGAACCATCCAGCCGGGAGAATACCGGTTTTCGGTGGGGTCGGCGGGGAGCTGTACTTTGGTGCTTCAAACCGTGCTGCCCGCTCTTCTCATCGCGGGGGGGGAATCCCGCCTGATTTTGGAAGGCGGCACGCACAACCCCTGGGCCCCCCCGTTTCCCTTCCTGGAAAAGGCGTTTCTGCCATTGGTAAACCGGATGGGACCCCAAGTAACGGTGGAGCTCGAACGGCCGGGGTTCTTTCCCGCCGGCGGAGGCCGGTTTCACGTTCACGTGGTTCCCTGCCGCTCGCTGGCACCCCTGGAATTGGTGGACCGGGGCCGTACGGTTGGGCAACGCATCGTGGCCGTGGTCTCGCGGCTGCCCCGCCGCATTGGGGAAACGGAAATCCAGGCGGCCGCTGATTTTTTAGGGTGGGACCCCGGAGGAGCGGAAGTGGTGGAAGTTCGGGAACCTCAAGGCCCCGGCAACGCCCTGTTTTTGGAAATGGGGTTCGAACAAGTGACCGAAGTGGTGACCGGGTTCGGCCAAAAGGGAGTACCGGCCCGGAACGTGGGACGCCGGGCGGCCATGGAAGCGGCGGCCTTCCTGGCTTCGGACGTTCCGGTGGGGCCCCATTTGGCCGACCAGTTGATGATCCCCCTGGCGATGGCGGGAAAAGGCCGGTTTCGGACCACGGCGCTCACTCCGCATGCCACCACCAATATCGATGTGATCCGCCGGTTTTTGGACGTTGGGATCCATGCCGCGCCCAGCGGGAACGATGCCTGGGAGGTGGCTTTTTCCACCGCCTCCTAAGGCCTTATCGGGTTGTCTGGCCTGAAGGAAGACCGGGGATCAGAAGGTTTTATCATCCTTGGATGTTGGGGACGGGGGGCTGGAATCGGTTAGGGGCAGAGTCAGCATGACCCGTGTCCCCTGACCGGGAGTGGATTCAATCCGGAACCGGCCGCCTAGGGGGGTCAGCCGTTCCTTGATGCTGAACAGACCAAACCCCGATGCTTCCGAGGAAGGACGAAGAACGCGGGAAGCCTTGAACCCTTGTCCGTCGTCGATCACGTCCACCCGTACGTGTTTCCTTTTTTGCCGAAAGTGGATGTCCACGGAACGGGCTTGGGCATGTTTGATGGTATTGAAGATCAATTCCCGGATCGATCGGTACAGAAGCTCAGACCGGTCCAGGGGCAGATGTCGCGGCGGACCCTCCTCATGGACCCGAACCAGAAGACCGTGATCCTGAAGCACCTGATCCCCCAGTTCCCGGATCGCTTCCACCAATCCCAATTCCCGAAGTACGGGCGGGCTGAGGTCCACGATCAGCGTCCGGACGTCCCGGAGCGTTTGGCCGACCATGTCCGCGATGGAATGGAGTTCCGGCGCCCGGCCAACTTCATCCTGACGGGCCAGGTCTTTCAGCTTCAAATGGACCAGAAAAAGAATCTGGCCGATCTGGTCGTGTAAATCGGTGGCGATCCGCCGCCGTTCCCGGGCCTCGGTCATGGTCAGTTCGGAAGCCATCCGCCGGAGCTGGTCCTGGTGGTCCAGCAGCTTTTTTTCAGCCGCCACCCGGTCGGTGATGTCGATGGAGGAAATAAGGACCATATCCGGAGGGACGAAGGCAAAGGAGGCGATGAGGTTCCGGGTCCGGCCGGTGATGATATACGTGTAATGGAGTTCCCGGATAATGGTGGTCTGTTGGTCATGGCATCGTCGGATATCGGCCAGTACGTCGGCCCGATCCCGGAGGGAATGGCTGGTCGGAATACCGAGGTATTCCTTCAGGCGACCGTTGGTCACGCGATCGGCGGCGTCGTTAAAACCCAGGAGAATGAATTCATCGTCCTGCCGCTTGAGAACGTACGTGGGGACGGGGAGCCCTTTGTACACCGCCCGCAACCGTTCCTCGCTGGCCCGTAAAGCCTGGTTGGCCTGTTCCAATTCGCGCGTCCGTTCGCGGACCCGTGCTTCGAGCGCCTGGTTGGCTTCTTGAAGCGCCGTCCGGGCTTCCTTCAGACCCGTGATGTCCGTCCCCACGGTGACCACGCACTTTTGGCGGCTTAAAATCGTGGTCCGGCAACTGATCAGCAGGTTCCGAACCATGCCGTTCTTCATTCGGAATGGGATTTCAAAGTCGTTTACCGCGCCCCTGGCCATCAATTCATCCCGAATCCGCTCGCGGTCCTTGGGATCGCAATAAGCGCCCAGGTTTTCAAAGGGTCGGCCTAGAACCTCATCGCGGTGGTATCCGGTCCGTTGGGAAAAGCCTTGGTTGATCTCGAAGAGCGTACCGTCCTCGAAACGGGTGACGGCCACGGCGTGAGGCGTGGCGTCCAGGATCGCCTGCTTCAGGGCAAGGCTGTCCTTGAGCGCGAGTTCGGTCCGGGTCCGGACGGACACACCGGCCATGATATGAGCCGCTTCGGCCAGCGTATTCCGAAGGTCGGTCGTCAACGCGGTCCGGTCAGGCAAGCGGACGCGAAGCGCGGCCTCCAGCCGGTCTTGATACCGGCCCGGAAACAGCCAATCTTCGGCCGTTGACCGGGGTTCGTCCGGAGCGGCCGTTTCTTCCCCGTTCCATCGAACGGCGTGGGCGTCCTGATCGGTTATCGGAAACCGGGAGCCGGGGATCGCCATACGGGAGGGCTCCGGTTCGTTTTCTTCATGGG
>JAGVGV010000648.1 GCA_020056895.1 Deltaproteobacteria bacterium | reverse complement strand
CCTTTGAAAGCCAATCCCTCGGTTATGAGCCTCATTTGAGCCTTTCGGACAGGCCAAGTGCTTTCTATATTTTTCCGAACATGTGAATTCAGAGCTACGAACCAGTCCAAGTCTTTCTGGTATTGCCGAGAGGCCAGGATTAGTTCTTTTAGATTTGCATAGGATGTCTCTTCGGATAGTTCTTCCAAGACGTCCGACTCGCCTTGATGCCACAAAACGGCCTTGACACGTGTTTGCTGCAACACTTCGGAAACTCCTTTAAAAAGGAAATACGCTTTTGGATTCCATTTATTTGTGTTGGTGGCGCCTCTGGATACATTGATAAATGCAATGGGTATATGATACTTATTGGCTATCATATCCCCACAATAAATCCAAGATACAGATGTTGGACTGGGAGATGTTTCAGTGGGTATTCTCAAATCGAAAGGACCTAAACTCGAGTGACGGTCCATGTTGGTAATCGCAACCATCCCGGATGCGGAAAAGAACAACGGATGGGCTTGCGCTCCGCTCGTGGCATTGGATTGGCCCGCGACCAAATATACATCCCCAACTCCGATTCTAACAGCATCTTTACCCGATTCACTTTTAACCGACAAGGTATACCATCCAGCGGGTATTCCTTGAAACGTCCCTTCGTCATGATCTGATTTCTGGATAATCTGTCCATTTTGATCGGACAATTGTACCGACAACTCATTACTCCTTGGATGAACAATTTTATAACTAACAACTCCATCGTTCTGGCCTCTTTGAAAAATAAAAGTATCATTTGGCCATTCAATAAACAAGCCTGTATAAAACCCCTTTTCGAGTTTACTAGTTTTTGCTCTTAACTTAGTAATCTCTCGTTCGTTGGCATCAATTTCCCTTCTTAAAACAAAAAGCTCACCAGATAGTCCACCCCGGTTAACTCTTGCGATACGTTCCGTCAGCCAATATTTAATGGCGGATCCTTTAATGTAAAACACGACCAGTGAAGCCAAAAGAGTAATACAAATAATTATAACGATTATTCCACGTTTTTCCATTCGAGCCTCCTATTTGTTTGTTGTTTTATGAAAACCGATTTCAGTTTTCATTTTTTTCCTGAAGGCCATCGCCCAAACGCAATGGAGATGAGCCTGTGTTTTCAAATGAGACTTTTTCCTTTTAAGGCCGCCGGGCGACGACACGGAGCCACTGCCGGTCGCCGCCGTAATCATCCATATAAAAACGTTTTAGGGGCGTGGTTGGTCCGGATCTTCCAAAGGCACGCAAAACCATACGATATGCTCGGACCCATGACCAGGGATCGATCAGGTTGGTCAGGTTGGGGCGAGTTCCCGAATAACACCGGCGGGCAATCCGGTGGGGCATACCCACGGTATCCAGAAAAAGGATTTCCAGACCTACGGCCTCGATCGCCGCCCGAAGCGTTTCCTTGGACCAGAACAGCAGGTGAGGAAGAACCCAGGCCTTAAAGGCGTGATCGCCATTGGGCACGTCCACGAACAGAAGCCCACCCGGGTCAAGGCGCCGGCTGGCTTTTTCCAGCATTTCCAGGGGATTGGGAACATGTTCCAATACCTGGTTCAGGGTGAGCAACCGGTATGCGGCTTCCTCCGTTTCATCGATGTCCGGATAAGTGATGAATCCTTCGGTCTGATGTTCAATCCGGCTGTCCGCGCTTGGTTCGACGGCTTCGTAGATCAAACCAACGTTCATTTTACGCAAAGATCGGCCGAAGGCGGCGTTCCCGGCGCCAACATCCAAGCATCGGCCCTGTAGGTTCCCATTTAGAAACCGCTGGATCAATCGGATCCGGGCTTCGGCGATGGCCAGGGAAAAGGGAATGAATTCTTCCGGCGGACCGGGAAAATCGGAGTGGAAATGGCCTTCGGAGTAGTATTGGTCCAGGGCCTCGGATGTAGGAACGGGCCAAGCATACACCATGCCACAATGCCCACAGGACCGGATGGTATCGGCTTTCAGGAAGGGTCCCCACGGAGATTTATACGGCCCCAAGATAGGATGATCTCCTTGGCGCCGGCATAAAGGGCAAATGGATGGATTCACGCGGCCGCCTCCGTGGGCTCATACGAGGTGTCCGAGCGAGTACGTATTACCCGTGCGGGAATGCCCACCGCGATGGAATAAGGCGGAATATCACCAGTCACCACGCTGCCGGCGCCAATGACCGAAGATCGTCCAATTGTCACATCCTTGAGCACAATAACGCCGGCGCCCAACCAGACATCGTCATCGAGCCGGATCACGCCCGGCTGCGTGAGTTGATCCCGGATCGCCCGGTCGGTCCGTTCGAAGGAGTGGTCCGCGGCCCGAAGAATGCACCCCGGCCCGATGATCACGTTGTCGCTGATGTAAATTCTGCCGCCGCTGTCCGCGTTGATCTGGACGTTATAGTTCAAAGCCACCCGATCGCCAATGACCAGTTCGCTCCCCTTGTCCCGATCCTGGCACAGAAGCAAGCAGCCCGGGTTGAGCCCGAAATCCTTCCCGATCCGGATGTTTTCCGGCCGTAGGATTAATGCCCCCCGGGGGAGAATAACGCCGTGACGACGGTATGTTTGAAACCGGAGCCAGGCCATCTTGAAGGGTTGCCTTAGGCAATAGGCCAATAGCGGCCATGGGTTACGCATGGAACATCACCTTAAACCCAACGAATTCACGCGGCTGTTTGAAGCTGGGAAATAATGAGCTAAGGCCTGAACAAACTACGGGCCATTGATTTCACCACAAAGGCCATATGCCCAATCCCCCGGGCTTTAAGCACGTTGTAAACCGAACCGAAAATTTTTCCGCTGAATACGGATTTCCAGAGGTAATGCCGCCGTACTTCGATTACGGCTTCGGCGACTTTCATTCGTGCGACCTCGTCGGGCATATCGGTCAGGTTCATGCTTTGCTGGGACATGATGGAACTTTTATCAAGCTGCTTCAGGTAGGCATTTTCATCCACGATGCACCCCTTGGCCAAGGCCATCTGGTACAATTCGGTTCCCGGAAAAGGAACGGCATGGAAGAAAAACGGCAACACTCCAATGGCCTTGCAAAACCCAACGGTGTCCCTAAGCGTGGCCTCATCCTCACCGATATAGCCCATGATGATGCTGCCTTCCACGTATCGAATGTACTTTCGCGCCATGTGGATGGCTTTTAGACCTTGTTCGGCCGTCGCGTTTTTTTTCATGATCTTAAGCAGCTTATCGCTTCCCGATTCGAGTCCGAACGCGATCAGGGTACAGCCGCTTTTTTTTAGCCATTCCAGTTTTTCCTCGTCCAGTGTATCCACTCGGGAGGTCACCCGGTACTGAATCTTCAAATCTCTTTTGATCATCTCCTGGCAAAAAGCGATCAGCCAAGCCCGGTTCATGGTGATGCATTCACCCGAAATGGCGAACAAACCCACATTATATCTTTTTTTCACATGTTCGATTTCGTCCACCACCCGTTCCACCGGCCGGTACCGGACTTTCCGGCTGACCACTCGATAACAATTGAAGCAAAAGGTGCAACTGTTCGGACAACCCCGTTGGGCATGAATCTGAACAACCCGCTTCGAGTTTTCGAGCAGCTTTTCCATGGGGAACATATCGTAATCGAGAATGGGAACGTCACTTAGGTCGGACATAAGCGGACGGGGTTCAGTGAAATGAACCGCCCCATTGTTCCGGAAAGATATCCCCTGGACCTCCTCCAAAGACCGTCCGTTCTTCAATGCGTCCAACAATTCAATAATCGTTATTTCGCCTTCACCGATCACCAGGTAATCAATATCTAATTCGTAACACTTTTCCTTGAGGGACGACGCAACCGCGCCTCCCAGAATGATCTCCAGCTCAGGCTTCAATCGCCTCAGTTCCGGCGCCAGCCAAGTCAAATACGGCCAGACCGTCACCAACCCGCCAATAGCCACAATATCGACTACACTGGAAGCGATCCGCGCGGTCACTTCTTCCTTCGAATACCGATGAGCGTCGATGTCGAGTAGATTGACCTCGTACCCGTTGGCTTTGAGCGTCTGCATGATGTAGGCGATCCCCAGGGAGGGAAAAGACGGCGGTTGGTCCACCACCATGGGGGGATTGACCAACAATACATTTTTTATAGAGCGGCCAACAGGTTTCAAGAGATTCCTCCTTGGAGTTCAACCCAATCCGATGACATCGTTCCTTTTGGTTTCGGTAGTCGTTGAACCCAGCCCTTTGGGGATCGACAACGATTCCGCCCGATTGCTCCGCCACAATTTCCCCAGCTCATCCAGCCCCCGATACGCCTTTTCCTTGTCCCCAAGGTCGGCGTCCAGCAGGTATCCGATGGCTTGCCGCATGCGGTCCGGACCCTGTCCGTCGTGGAATTCATCCACTTGGGGTAACAAATCGCCGAGCAGGCCGATGTCGCCGCCCTGGCCGGCGTACACCCGATCGATGGCCCCGGCGACCGCTTCGAGATCGGTGAACACCAGCCGCCCCATGGCTTCCCGTTCCAGAATATGGCTGTCCGAATACCCGGGATGGTGGTGGATCGCCCTTTGGCCGGCGATGTTGGCTTCGAGCGCGGCCGACGATATGGCCACGCCGATGGTCAGGTCCGCCGCCCGGGCCAGCGCCAGGGGCAGAATATTCGGTTCCTCGACAAACCGGAGCCGCTCCGTGGCCATGGCTTCGCCCAAAACGTCCGCATCCACGTGTTTTTTCGTGTAACTCCAGAATTTTTTGGGCTTGATGATCAGGCCCACGTCGGAATGGTCCCGAAGCCACCCGAAAAGGTGATTGTACAAAGCCCGCATTTCCTCGGACGTCATGTTGTTATTGTTGAGGAAAAAGCCGTCGAACAGGCAGACCACGAACCGTGCGCCTTCGTGTTCTAGTTCCTTCCTCAACCGGTCAGCCGCGGGGAACGATGAGCTTTCGTGGGCGCCAAAGCTGTGGCCGATCACGATCGCCCGGTCGTTTTGGTTCCGGCACATTTTCAAATAATCCACCGTACCCTGGTTCCAAACGAACACAATGTGGCCGGGCAGGTAGGCCATGGAATCGCGGTATCCCAGATACTCGGACCGCTGGCGATAGAGCAGCAGCCCATTGACCCGATCCAACGCCGCCCGCTGAGCCGCCGTATGAAATTCGCATTCGCTCACGGCCAGCCAGAGCTTGATATTGGCCGCCCGGAACAGCCGTTCCCACCAGTCCACGTTGAACAGCCAGCCGTCCACCCGGTTTTCGAGCCAATCCGATGGGTCCTTGCCCGAACGTCCACCCCAGCCCTGCATGGACGGCATGGACAACTGGGGAATGCCAAGCGCTTTGGCCGCCTGGGGATACCGCGCCGCGAACCGGGCTCCCTT
>JAGVGV010000249.1 GCA_020056895.1 Deltaproteobacteria bacterium | reverse complement strand
GTAACGCCTCCGTTGAGCCATGGAGGATACAAGGCTCCGCGTCTGGTCCAAAAAAGTGAGCGTCCCGCCTTGACCGTCCGTATCGGCCAGAAAAGCGCGTCCCAACTTCGGAATGACGTTTTGAGGCTGGGCCTGACTCAGGCGGCCAACCGCCGGCACCACCTCGACCAACCCGCGCCCCGCCGTCAAAGGCGAGGGGGCTACGCAGCTGGCCAGAAATGAATCATCCACGCCGCCCAATCCGTTTTCCACGAAATAGTCAAGCGCGCCGAAATCCGGCATTTCTTCTGCGTTTAAAAAAAGTGAGCCAAGCCCGGGGGCTTCGAGATCGAAATCGAAAATCAATACATTTTTATTCATCTCCGCGAAGGCGGCCGCGGCCACCGCTAAGGCCGTGGACCGGCCCACCCCACCCTTGCAACTAAAAAAGGTGACAATCGGAATATTACTTATCGGCGCCTTGAAATTGGGCCGATTCCAATCTTCGCCAACGATTCTTCGGTCCACAAGGCCAATTTTAACGATAGCGTCTTTGACGGTGACTCGCTCATACATGACGTCCGCGTCATCGTTTAGCGATGGGTCAAAGAGTTCATCCGGAGTAGCGGAGGGGATTAGTACGTAACTTCCCAACGCTTCTGACAGCTTTCTGTCGAACTGTTTTCTGGCTTTTTGAGCGATGCGATCTCGAATGATAAAGGTCAACCGACCCGATGCATCCCGTAAAACCAGGTTTTTTTTAAAGGCCGATTCACCGAAAAGACCAGTAGCCAGATCCACTAGCACGGGCAAGGCATCGTCGAAGTGCATAAGGCATTACCTCCGTGCCGAGGGGGCCAGGGTCAAACCGGCGGCACTAATTGCTCGCCGGGCTAACTTTTCCCATTTTTCATAGGTATGCATTTTCACGCCATCCGCTTCGTACCGAGCCGTAACGCGCCAGTCGTCAAAGAAACCATTTCTTGTGGTTTCCAGGAGTTTTCGCATGGGATGATAATGAGCGTTTCTGCCGTGTATTTTCAATAGCGCTTTATTAGCAAGATCGGGAAGATGTAAGTGAGGAGGTTCATCCTGATGAAATATCACTATGGCATGTTTTATAGCGCATTCCGCCGCGAAACCGATCAAGTGTCCGGCATTATCATAACGCTTTTTTCCAGCCAGCGTTTCAGCGTCTTTATAATGGCGAATCGCGGCATGGTCAAAAAACGCGGGCATCCCTTCACTCCCTTGCTTCCATACCAAAACGTTTCAATCATTCATTTTCCATCAAGCCTGATCCTAACTCGTAGCATATTGTACTTACTTGATTTTTGTCAATCGGTTTTCAAATGAACCCCTTACGGTGCTCCGTCCCAATTTCTGTCTATTTGAGCCCTGGCCTAGGCCCCTAGCGTCGTGTTACAATACCCGCACCCGGATCGCTCTCCGGAACCGAAACGTTAACCAAGGAGAACCCCAACGTGGCCCAGGAAACCGCGGTCCTGGTTCTGGCCGCCGGCAAAGGCACCCGGATGAAATCGGACCTCATCAAGGTTCTGCATCCCTTGATGGGGCAGCCCATGCTGGCCCATGTGCTCCATTCCGCCCGGTATCTCGAGCCCGCCCTTACCGTGGTGGTCGTCGGCCACCAGGCCGACCGGGTCCGCGAAGCCTTCCCTGATTCCCGGCTTACCTTCGTTCTTCAAGCCGAGCAAAAGGGCACGGGGCACGCCGTGGCCGTCTGCCGGGAAGCGCTGGATGGGTTCGACGGGACCGTGCTTATCCTTTCCGGCGACGTGCCCCTTTTATCCCCCCAGACCATGATGGATTTCCTGGAAGCCCACCACCAACTGGACGTGATCCTGTCCGTTCTGACCGTGGCCGTGGCCGATCCGGCCATGTATGGCCGCGTGATCCGGGGGGAGGATGGCTTTTTGAGCCGTATCGTGGAAGCCCGGGACGCATCGCCCGAAGAACTGGCCGTTCCGGAAATCAACACCGGAATCTACGCCGTAGAGGCCCGGTTTCTCTTCGAGGCCGTGGGCCGGCTCCAGCCGGAAAACGACCAGAAGGAATACTATCTGACCGACGTGGCGGCCGACGCCAACCGGCATGGCTACCGGGTCGCGGCCATCATGGGGCCCGAACCCGAGGAAGTTCTGGGGATCAACGACCGCGTGGACCTGGCCGCCGCGATCCGGTACCTTCGCCACCGGATCAACCATTCGTGGATGCGGGCCGGGGTGACCATGATCGATCCCTTTTCGGTCTATATCGAAACCACGGTCCGGCTGGCCGAAGACGTTACCTTGTGGCCCGGCGTGGTGCTTCAGGGACGAACCACCGTGGGCCGGAACGTGGTGATCGGCCCGGGGGCTCACCTGGTGGATGCCCGGGTCGAGACCGGCGCCCGGATCGGAGCCGGCGCGTCGATTCTGGGGGGACTGGTTCCCGAAGGAACCGAAGTCGCCCCCGGTCAGGTGATCCGGCCGGATTGACCGGCGTGTCGTTCGATGATCGAACGTACCAGGGCCGGCGAACGGGTCCTTCCCCCGCCGGCCCCTTCTTCAAGGGGAGGACGCGAACGCAGGGGATGAAAATGACTCCCGGCGTCGGCTCCCAGGGTTTCTAAAGGAGGCTTTATGTGCGGTATCGTGGGATATATCGGTGAACGGGACGTGGTGCCCATCCTGATCGGCGGGCTTTCCCGGTTGGAATACCGGGGGTACGATTCCGCCGGCATCGCCGTTCTGGATAACGGTGTGATCCATATCCGCCGGAAAGAGGGCAAATTGGACCGGCTGAAGGAGCATGTGGCCCAGGAAACCGTTTCGGGCCGGCTTGGCTTGGGCCACACCCGCTGGGCCACCCACGGACGCCCATCGGAAACCAACGCCCACCCGCATCTTTCGGGCCGCGTGGCGGTGGTTCACAACGGGATCATCGAAAATTACCTGGAAATCCGCGAAGACCTGCTGAAAGCGGGCCGAACCTTCACGTCGGAAACCGATACCGAAATCGCGGCCACCCTCATCGACCAGCACCTGGTGGAAGGGGCGTCCTTCGAAGAAGCCGTGGCCAAGGCTCTGGGCCGGATCCAGGGCGCCTTCGCCCTGGGCATCATGGACCGCGAGCGGCCGGACATGATCGTGGCCGCCCGCCAGGAAAGCCCCCTCATCGTGGGGTACGGCGACGGTGAACACTTCATCGCTTCGGACGTGCCGGCCATTCTGGAACACACCCGCCGCGTCAGCTACATGGATGACGGCGAAGTGGCCTTCATCACCCGCGACGGCGTGGTTTTCACCGATCTTTCCGGCACTCCGGTCCAGAAGGAAATCCACAAGGTGGCCTGGGACCCGGTCATGGCCCAAAAAGCCGGGTATAAGCATTTCATGCTCAAGGAAATCCACGAACAACCCCGGGCCGTCATCGATACCTTCCGGGGCCGGATCAGCCAGGAAAAAGGCCGGGTAATCCTCCCGGACCTGCCCTTTACTACGGACGAATGGAAAAATTTCCGCAAAATGGTCATCGTGGCCTGCGGCACGTCGTTCCACGCCGGGCTGGTGGGTAAATTCCTGATCGAAGACATGGCCCGGATGCCCGTGGACGTGGACCTGGGGTCCGAATTCCGGTACCGCGACCCCATCGTGGATTCGAATACGATCATGGTCTTCATTTCCCAGTCTGGCGAAACGCTGGATACCCTGGGCGCCCTGAAAGAAGCCAAGGCCAAAAACGCCCGCACTCTGGCCATTTGCAACGTGGTGGGATCGTCCCTGGCCCGAAGCGTGGAAGGAGTGATCTACACTCAGGCCGGCCCGGAAATCGGCGTGGCGTCCACCAAGGCCTTCACCACCCAGCTCGTCTGCCTGTACCTGTTGGCCCTGTATCTGGCCGAAGTCCGCAGCCGGCTGACCGATACCCAGATTAGGGATATGATCGCGGAACTGGTGCGGCTTCCCGCTTTGCTGGAAAAAGCCCTGGAAGAGGACGACCGTATTCGTGCTTTGAGTAAAAAATACATGCACTTCCGGAACTTTTTATACCTGGCCCGGGGGATCAATTATCCCTTGGCTCTGGAAGGCGCCCTGAAGCTGAAGGAAATTTCGTATATTCACGCCGAAGGGTACCCGGCGGGCGAAATGAAGCACGGCCCCATTGCTCTGATCGACGAAGACATGCCGGTGGTGGTCTGCGCCCCCTATGGGAAAACCATGGAAAAAGCCCGGGGGAACATCGAGGAAGTAAAGGCCAGGGACGGCCGGGTGATCGTGGTCACGGAACGGACCAACCCGCTCAAGGAAAAAGCGGACGACGTTATCCACGTCCCGGCCGCGCCGGAACGGTTGATGCCCATTGTTCTGGCCCTGCCGCTCCAGCTTTTGGCCTACCACATCGCCGTCCTTCGGGGGACCGACGTGGACCAGCCCAGGAACCTGGCCAAGAGCGTCACGGTGGAATAGGCATTCGGGGCGGCGAACCTTTTTTTTCGACCAAAGGAGAGCTAATGAACCACATTGATACTCTTTCTCCATCCGGCCACGATGGAGCCCCTTGGCGGTTCAATCCCGCCAAAGGGAAGACTCAGGAATTTATTGCGAGCTGGTTCAAAACCTCCCTCCCCATTGTCACGCAACACCCCTGCGGGTAGCCTTGCATGACAATGATTTCGGGAGAACCAGCCCTGAAAGGGTGATAGCTCGGGCTGGCTCGGAGTTTGTTTCTCTGAATTTAACGGAATTTCACCGGGGCTGTATCCCAAAAGATGGAGGGGAAATGCCTTTTATCCATGATTTCAAGATGCTGAAACAGCAAGGATCGCTTTTCTGCTGGGTTGCCGCTGCCAAATCGGTTATAGAGTATTATACCAAGCGTTCCGAGTGGGAGCAGGATGCGCTGGTCTCCCGATTTGTTGGAGGCGGTGATG
>JAGVGV010000276.1 GCA_020056895.1 Deltaproteobacteria bacterium | reverse complement strand
ATCTGCAGCACGATTTCGTCCGCACTCTGGCGGCCCGGCTGGATCAGGTGGACCCCAAACGGCTGAAAAGCCTTTTCGCTGATATGCGGGACCAGGGCCTTGGGTTGCTGGCCCGGGAGCACATTCCCGAAGACCGGGTTCGGCTGGTGTATTCCCTGGACCTTCGGTATGTGAAGCAGTACCACGAAGTGAACGTGAGTGTCACCGCCGACGAGATCGACCGGGCCGACTTTTCCGCCATGGCCGCCCGATTCCATCCGGCCCACAACGCCCTGTACGGCTATTCGCTGGAAGACCAGAATACGCCGCTCGAACTGATCAACCTGAGGTTGGTGGCCATCGGCGTGACGGACAAGCCTCGTTTTTTCCGCCAGCCGTATGCCGGAGCCGATCCGTCGTCGGCCCGGAAAGGCCGCCGGCCGGTGTACATCCCCTCGGAAAAGGGGTTCCAGGACGTGGATGTGTTCGACGGCCTGGCCCTTCGGCACGGGCACCATATCCACGGTCCGGCCATCATCGAACAGGTGAACACCACCGCCTTCGTCACCCCCGAATTCGACGTTCTGGTGGACGCGTACGGTTCGTACACCTTGTATCTTTCGGCTCGTGAAGCTGAATTCAAGGAAAGGATTCTTCGATGACTCAGAACGGCATCGATAAAATCCTGGTCAGCATCCTGCAGCGGCGGTTCAAATCCATTACCGAGGAAATGAGCATCGCCCTGGCCATGACCACAAGGTCACCCATTTTGTGCGAAGCCAAGGATTTCGTGACCGGGCTGTACGACGCCGAAGGACGGATGCTGGAACAGACCGAAAACCTGCCCATCCTGTCCTTTTCACTGGCTCCGGTCTGCCAGTACATTCTCAAATACTACGGCGACGACATCCATCCAGGCGACGTGATTTTCCACAACGACGTGTTTTCGTTCGGCAACCAGAACAATGACGTGGCGGTGTACAAGCCCATTTTCCATGACGGCGTCCTGGTCGCCTGGGCCGCCTGCAAGGGCCACCAGGCGGATATCGGCGGCGCGGTCCAGGGCGGGTACAATCCCCAGGCCACCGAAGTCTGGCAGGAAGCCCTAAGGATTCCGCCGATCAAGGTGTACGAAAAGGGAAAACTGAGGAAAGACGTATGGGACCTCATTTTCGCCAACATCCGCCTGGATATCGTGGCCGAGGACATGCGGGCCGAAATCGGATCGTGCGTGGTAGGCGAACGGGGCATCCTCAAGCTGATCGAACGGTACGGCCTGGAAAAGTTCAACCGCCACAAGGAATATTTGTTCGACGCCACCGAACGGATGATGCGGGCCGAAATCCGGTCCATCCCCAACGGCGAATATTACGGCGAAGCGGACTGCTATTACGACGGCCTCCATCCCGGATCGGTCTATACCATCCGGGTGAAAATCACCGTCGAGGACGAAACCATCACTTTCGATTATTCCGGTACCGACCCCCAAACCAAGGGGTTCATGAACGGCACGTACACCAGCTCGGCTTCGGCCACCATTTTAACCTTTTTGCAGATGGTCAACCCGGACATTCCCCACAACGACGGCATGATCCGGCCCATCCGGATCGAAATCCCCAAAGGAACGCTGCTCAACGCCGCGTACCCGGCCGCCACCACGTATGGCAACCACCTGTGCCCCAACAACGCCGACGCGATCATGCGGGCCCTTTCCCCGGTGATTCCGGACCGGGTCACGGCCGAATGGAACGAACTGCTTTGTTCGCTCACCACCGGCATGGACCCCCGGAAAAACGCGCCTTACGTGGACATTGGTTTCATGGGCCTCAAGGGCGGGTCCGGGGCCATAAAAGGGTGCGACGGGTACGACCACATCGGCATGATCGACGCCTCGGGCGGAGTGCTGGACCAGGATTACGAAATGTTCGAACAGCAAACCCCGCACCAGCTTCTTCGGCATGAATACTGGACGGATTCCGCCGGAGCCGGTCAATGGCGGGGGGGATTGGGGGTGGTGACCGAATTCATGATCGGGTCCGACGAAACCACCCTGGTCACCTTTGGCGATGGGGACGTGGAGCCGGCCCGAGGCGCCCATGGCGGCGGAGCGGGAACGCTGAACGTGATCAAGCTGTATTACCCGGACGGGTCCGAATACCTGTGCACCACCAAAGACATGGTCCGGGGCGTGCCCAAGGGGACCCATTATTATCAGGAAGCCGGCGGCGGAGGCGGGTACGGCGATCCGTTCCTTCGACCGGCCGCCAAAGTGGCCGACGAAGCCAAGGACGGCATCATCGGCGTATCCGCCGCGGCCCGTAAATACGGCGTGGCGGTGGACCCGGAAACCTTCGTGCTGGACAAACGGGCCACGGACAAGCTCCGGCGCGTGAAAAAGGATTGACCAAAGGTCCAACTCATCTGTAACAACCATCCTGGGACCCAATAGAATGAACCACCAGGTGACGTACCAATGAACCCATCTTCCTTCATGCCCGATCTCCACAACCTGGACGAACTGGCCGCGATTCAGCTTCAAGGCCTTCAATGGACCGTT
>JAGVGV010000542.1 GCA_020056895.1 Deltaproteobacteria bacterium | reverse complement strand
GCCTTCGCGGGTGGACCCCGCCACCCAGACCGGCCCGGGACCCAGGGGACCCAACCGGACGGCCAACCGGGCGGCCCGATCCGGATCGGCCTTGGCCATCAATAGATCGTATTTGGCGTTGCCCGCCACCAGGGTCCGGCCTGGATCGGCGCCCAGCCCGATCACACGGTCCGCGTCCCCGGTCCGGATCATGGCCAGCCGATCCAGGTACCCCAGCACTTCGCCGAACAGGAACCGAACCTTTTGATAATTTTTGTAGGATCGTGGGGAAATGCGGCCGTTGGCCAGCATGGTTCGAACGCCGGCCCGATGGGCTTCGCGCAAAAAATTCGGCCAGAGTTCGGTTTCCAGAATCACGATCAGGTCGGGTTTCAGCCGGCGGATGGCCCGCCGGGGGCCGCCGTACGCGTCCAGGGGAAAGGGGAACAGGGGAAAACCGGGTCCCAAAGCTTCCCGCGCCGCCCGTCGGCCGGTTTCGGTGGTGGTGGTCAGCCAGATCAACCCCTCGGGACACCGTTTGGCCAAAGCCTGAATCACGGCCGCCGCCACCTGAACTTCACCCACGCTCACCGCATGCACCCAGATCCGAGGGGGTCCGCCATTGATCCGGGAATAAAAGCCCAGCCGTTCCAGCCACCGCCCCCCCAAACGGCCCTTGGCCGCCGCCGCGCCCAGAATCAGGGGGCCCGCCAGGGAAACGATCAGGTTATAGAGTCCATAGGCCGGGCTCATCCGAAAGTACGCTCCCTCTCCACCGGGAAGGCTTGTGAAAACGCCTGACGTTATATAGACTTATGCCTAGGGGCGTCAAGCGGGAAAGCTCTGGAGCACCGGAGGCCATAACCGCACAATTTCACATGGCGAGGATTTGGAGGCTGAGTGGGAAAGGGGACTTGGGTTCCTTTTATTGGGCCATCCGAACCCTTCGGGAAGCCCCTCACCCTGCCCTTCTCTCATCGAGGGGAGAAGGCGGGGCGAGGGGGGGGCGAACGCCACCCGGACTGACCCCTTACCCGGGGGGACCGCCACACACTTGGAAGGAAGGGTAACGCCATGATGCCATTGGTTCTATTGGGCGTGGTCCACCGGGATCCCCGGGGCAAAAGACGGCTGCTGGACCATTTGACCCGGCTGAAGCCTTTGGCGGTGAGCCTTGAAGTGAGCCCCGCGTCCGTCCGCATCCGGAATGAACAAGGCCCGGTCTGGCTGAGTCTCTTCAAACAAAGGGTTCGAAACGAACGCCGCCGGACTCATCAATCCCTCGGCCGGCTGCTGAGAGGCGGCGCTCTTCGGGGTTTGTGGGAATATCTCCGGCTGCCCTACGAATACCGGGCCGCCCTGGAATACGCCCAAAGCCAAAAAATCCCCTTGTTCCTGATAGACGATTCCGCCACGGCCACGGACTTTTTGGACCGGGTGGAAACGGAATTGTTGTCCGAAGACAACATCGGGTCCCTGATCCGGGAGGCGGACGGGAATGGGCTCGAAACCGACGTGGCCGCCCAGTACGCCCGAGCCCGAACCTGCCTGGCCTCGCCCCAACCCATCCCATCGGCCGGCCTGGCCAATAATTGGGACGCCTGGGCGGACCGGGAAAAGGGCCTGGCTCAGCGCCTCAGGCTCCTGCACCAAGGGCTCACCCGCCGTTTGGGACGAACGGTAACCGGCTCCGAACTGGCCGCCGGCCTCCTGATTTCACCCGACGCCATTGGTTTTCTGCCCGACCCGGTGGATTTCGCTCCCGGCCGTCCCCACCTGTACGTGGGCGGCTGGCAACACCTGGTGGAGGACGACGGCCAAAGCACCCTCTATGTCCAGGTAAAGGACTTGGCGCCCGAACGGCGGCTGGGAGTGGACCTCGGGGTGTAGAGTCCGGACCAAGACTCCCTTCCCTGATCGGTTTTCAAGCATGGATCAGCCTTGGGGGCTCCTTCCGGACCGCCCGGATCACTTCATCCCGGCCAGGCGGCGGTTCACGGCTTCGAGCTGGGTTTTGGCCTGTTTGTGGCTGGGATGGATTTCCAATACTTCTTCAAGGGTTTGCCGGGCTTTATCCACCAGGGCCCGATCCTTCTTCGCCACGCCCAGGGAATAATAGGCGACCCCCAGGCCATAGCGCGAATCATAATGAGCCGGGTAGTTTTCGAGCGCCAGGGTGTACAGGCGGACGGCTTCCTCGAGGGATTCCTTGCGGCCGAAAAGCTGGGACGCCCGGCCGTAATAGGCCAGGCCCAGAATCCGGCGGACGGCTTCGTGGTCGGTGCGGGTTTTGGCCTTTTCGGCGGTTCGGATGGCTTCATCGAATTCCGAGGTGTATTCCACCAGAAAATTGGCGTAGTTGATCTGGGCGGCCAGGGATTCGGGGTCTTTTTCCAGCGCCTTTCGGTATGCATCCCGGGCCAGGTCGTACTGTTTTTGTTCGGTGTACACTTCGGCCAAAAGGTTCAGGGCGTCCACGGCCCGGGCGTTGTCCTTGGAGGTTTCCAGAACCTGGAGTCCCAACCGGACCGCTTCGGCCGGCTTGGCTTCACGAACGGCCAGGCTGGCGAACAAAAGGGTGGTCCGGGGCGACGCGGGGTCCAGTTTCCGGGCCTTTTCGGCGAATTCCCTGGCCGCGTTCAATTGTTTCCCGTACATACGGTTGTACGCCCGGTAGTACCAGGCATCGTACAGCCTGGGGTTCAGCTCGACCGCCTTGGCCAGAAACTCTTCGGCTTTGTCCAGAGCTCTTGGGTTGAAATCATCCCCGCTGATGTACCCCGCCTTGTACGTCAATCGGCCCAAGCCCGCATAGGCCAGGGCGCTTTGGGGATTGGCCTGAAGCATTTCGCGAAGAATCTGTTCGGCCTGGGCGATGGTCTGGGCTTCCCCCTGATACCGATCGATCAGCGCCTGGACTTTCTGGTACTGGGCCTGTTCCTTGTCGGGCTGGGCCAAGGCGGAACCGGAAAGCAGGGCCAGGGCCAGGGCCAGCGCCAAAGCGAAAAACATCCGAAAACAACGCATGTACGCCTCCCGAAACCGGCGTTCACGGCCGGCCGAAGGTGAAAGTGTTCTCCAAAAAAAGAAAAAAGCATCTCCCCTTGGCGCTCATTATAACCGCTTGGGACGAAAAATGAAAAGCCATCGTAACCGTTTCGTTTTTGAGTGGCGCCGAACCAAGGTTTCAGGCTTCGCCCAGCGCCTTGGCTTTTGGGAGAAGCGATCCGTCGTCAGCGCAGTGGGAAGAAATTCGGCTTATATGAATTTGCAATAAAAACTCATAGATTCCACGAACGCTGAGCCCCGGCGGCTGAAAGACGAAGCCTTGATCGTCGCGGCTCTTGGATCAAGCCCAGTCGTAAGTCCGGCGATGGGATGTTTCCAAGGCTTGACGGATGGCGGCGGCCAACTGGAGGGTTTGGAAGGGCTTCATGACGTATCCGTCCACGCCGGCTTCGTTCACCTTGGTCTGGGCCAGGCTTTCGCTGGCGCCGGTGCTAAGGAGCACGGGAACGCTCGGCCGAACGCCCTTGATCCGGCGGCCGAATTGGTCGCCGGTCATGCGCGGCATGGTCAGGTCCGAAATCACCAGATCAAAGCCTTGGGGGTTCCCCATGAAGGCGGCCAGGGCGTCTTCGGGGTTGGTGAAGGCGGTCACCCGGTAGCCCAACCGCTCCAGAAGGCCCCTAGTCATCTGGACCAAAGCTTTTTCATCGTCCACGAACAGGATCCGTTCTGATCCGCCGATGGTCCGGGGGATTACACCGGGCAAGGCTTCCACTTCGGCCAGAATGGTGGGCAGGTACACGTGAAAGGCCGCGCCCTGGCCGGGCAGGCTGTCCACCGCCACCGCGCCGTCGTGGCTTTTAATGATGCCATGCACCACGGCCAGGCCCATGCCCGTTCCCACGCCCTCCCCTTTGGT
>JAGVGV010000528.1 GCA_020056895.1 Deltaproteobacteria bacterium | reverse complement strand
TTGCCGAACACGGAATTGATGCTCTGGGCGAACCCTTCCTTGAGCGTTACGTGGTTCCGGCCTTTGTCGATGCCCTTGCCCACGTCTTTTTTATACAGGGTATGCCGGCCGCCATCGAAGGCCACGGTGGATTGCCCGGTCAGGGCTTCCTTTTCCACGGCGGCGGCGGCGGTGACGATCTTGAACAGGCTGGCGGCGGGAAAGGAACTGGAAAGGGCCGCGTTGGCCTTGGGGTCGTCGCTTTGGGACCCGGCCATGGCCAGAACCTGCCCCGTGGCCGGGTCCATGGCCACCAGGGCGGACGCCTGAACCTTTTGCTTTGGCAGAAAGTCCACGGCCCAGGTTTGGATTTTGGGGCTCAGGGTGGTGCGGACATAGAGCTGATGGCCTTCGGCGTCGGTGATGGCGAAAGTATACAGGTCGTCCGACGTCAGGCTGCGGGGGCCGATGATCCCGGCCAAGTCCTTTTTATCCAGTTCGGCGGAAAGATCGTTCAACGGCGGAATCACCACCACTACGGGCCGGTCCCCTTGTCCGCCGGCTTCACCGGGGCCGTCGTCCAGAGGCGGGACGGAATCGGCCGACTGAGCCGAGCCCGGTTCGTCCGCCGCTGATGGAGCCGCCGAGGCCAGAGTCCCCGAAGCGGAAGCCAAAGGGGCGGAAGCGGCCGTGGGTTCCAAGGCCGGTGGAACCGGGTTCGAGGGTTCGGATGTCGGTGGGGTCAGAGCGGCCGCAATGGGTTGGGGGGATTCGGCGCTCGCGGGAACCGACGCTGGACCGGAAACCGACGCGTTGGCCGAAGATGCCTCGGCCGGAACCGACGCATCGCCGGTGGAAGCCGCAGCGGCCGACGAAGCGGAGGGTTCGTCGGGCGTCAGGCCCCAAACCAGGCCGCCCGCCAGAAGCACGACCAGGGCCCCGGCGATGGTCCATCGGACGTAGGACCGCATCCGCCGGGCCGCGTTCCGCCGCCGGTGGGAGGCTTTCAAACGTTGTTGGTGATGTCGCCAGCTCATGTTCGTTCCAAGCGTCAACGAAGCGGCGTGATCCGCTCCAGCCCGCCCATGTAGGGTCTAAGGGCTTCAGGCACCACTACGGTCCCATCCGCCTGCTGGTAATTTTCCAAAATGGCGACCATGGTCCGGCCCACGGCCAAACCCGACCCATTGAGCGTATGGACGAATTCCGGCTTGGCCCCCTGCCCCCGGCGGAACCGGATGTTCGCCCGCCGAGCCTGGAAATCGGTGAAGCAGGAGCACGAAGAAATTTCCCGGAACGTCTCCTGCCCGGGCAGCCAGACCTCGAGATCGTACGTTTTGGCCGATGAAAACCCCATATCGCCGGTGGACAAAACCATTACCCGGTAATGGAGCCCCAGGCCCTGAAGCACGGCTTCGGCGTGGCGGGTCAGTTGTTCCAACTGGTCAAAAGACACTTCGGGCCGGGTAAACTGGACCATTTCCACCTTGTCGAACTGGTGCTGCCGGATAATGCCCCGAACATCCTTGCCGTGGGACCCGGCTTCGGCCCGGAAACAGGGGGTATAGGCCGTGTACTGAATGGGGAGATCGTCGCCGGCCAGGATTTCATCGCGGTGGATGTTGGTGACCGGTACTTCGGCCGTGGGAACCAGGTAATAGTTCCAACCCTCGAGCTTGAACAAATCCTCGCCGAACTTGGGCAACTGACCGGTGCCCATCAGGGAATCGGCATTGGTCATGAAGGGCGGCAGAACCTCGGTGTACCCGTGCCGGGTGGTATGGAGGTCCAGCATGTAATTGATCAGGGCCCGTTCCATGCGGGAAGCGGCCCCCTTGAGCAGCGTGAACCGGCTGCCGGTGATTTTCGCCGCCCGGGGAAAATCCAGAATACCCAGCGCTTCGCCGATGTCCCAGTGGTCCCGGGGGGTGAAGTCGAACACCGGAGGCGAACCCCAGCGCCGGACTTCCACGTTGTCCGCTTCGCTGAGGCCCACCGGCACGGATTCATGAGGCACGTTGGGCACCAGAAGCATGAATTCCCGAAGCGCCTGGTCGGTTTTGGCCGCTTCCTGGTCCAGTTCCTTGATCCGGTCGGACACCGCCTTCATCTGGCCGATCAGCGCCGATGCATCGGCCTTGGCTTTTTTCAGATCGGTGATTTCCTGGTTCACGCGGTTCCGCTGAGCTTTCAGCGTTTCCACTTCGGCCAGCACCTGGCGGCGGCGTTCATCAAGCGTCAGTATCTGGGTTGCATCCAGATCGCTGCGGCGGTTCTGGAGCATTTGCCGGACTTGGTCGTTGTGGTCGCGGGCGAATTTGAGATCGAGCACCGTTTTCCCATCCTTCACAAGATATAGGGATAGACGGTGGCATACTAACACAATCCCTGGATGCGGGTCAACGGGCGAACAGGCGAAGCGAACGGGCGCAATCGATGGGGCGGCGAAGATCATGTTCGCTTTCAGTCTCGGAAGGCGTCGGAGGGGTTGGGATTCCCTTGGGGCTGGGTAAGCCAGATACTTCGAGCGGTCAGTCGTCAGCGGGCAGCATTTAGCGTGAGCGGAACCAATTCGTTTTGTTTGGAAATTCCAGGCGGCTCG
>JAGVGV010000425.1 GCA_020056895.1 Deltaproteobacteria bacterium | reverse complement strand
GCCGGCCCTCCGGTCCGGGACCTTCCTTCCGGCTGACCGTGGGCTTCCTTTCCGCCGGGTTCGCCCTGCCCGACGCCGGAGTGGCCTTCGTCAGCGAGGACGAGCTGTTCGGCCCCAAGCGGAAGGCCGTCCGAAGGGCCGTGGAAGAAGTCCGGGGGGTTCATCTTTCCAGCTTTCAGGACCTTTCCGTGGGCGATTACGTGGTGCATGAAAGCCACGGCATCGGCCAGCATTTGGGGTTGGTCAGCCTGACCGCGGGCGGCCGCCGGAACGATTACCTCCACCTGGCGTACAAAGGCGGAGACAAACTGTACGTGCCGGTGGAACGGTTCGGCGCGGTCACCAAGTACGTCGGGGCCGACGACGCGCCCCCGCCGCTGGACCGGCTGGGCGGAACGTCGTGGGAACGGGTCAAGGCCCGGATCAAGGCCCAGATCCGTGAAATGGCCGAAGAACTGCTAAAGCTCTATGCGTCCCGCCAGGCCGCCCCCGGCCACGCCTTTTCCCACCGGGACGGGTATTTGCGGGAATTCGAGGCGTCCTTCGACTACGAGGAAACGCCGGACCAGATGGCCGCCATCGAAGATGTTTTAAGGGATATGGCCAACGCCAAACCCATGGACCGCCTGGTCTGCGGCGACGTGGGGTACGGCAAGACCGAAGTGGCCCTCAGGGCGGCCTTCAAGGCCGTGACCGACGGCAAGCAGGTGGCGGTGCTGGTGCCCACCACGGTTCTGGCCGAACAGCATTATCAAACCTTCCGGGGCCGGCTGGAACCCTTTCCCGTTTCGGTCGAATCCCTGTCGCGGTTCAAGAAGCCTTCGGAACAAAAGGAAATCCTCAAACGTCTGACCGACGGCCGGCTGGACGTGGTGGTCGGCACCCACCGGCTGCTTCAAAAGGATGTGCTCTTCAAGGACCTGGGGCTCCTGGTCATTGACGAAGAACACCGGTTCGGCGTTTCGGCCAAGGAAAAGCTGAAGCAAATGCGGGCTCAGGTGGATGTACTGACCCTTTCGGCCACTCCTATCCCTCGAACCCTCCACATGTCTCTTTCGGGCATCCGGGACCTTTCCGTCATCGAAACCGCGCCCCAGGACCGGGTGGCCATCAAAACGGTGCTGCTCAAATACGATGAAGCCACGGTGGCGGAAGCCATCGCCTTTGAGCTGGACCGGGGGGGCCAGGTCTTTTTCGTTCACAACCGCGTTCGGGATATCGAAATGGTGGCCGGCCGCCTGCGCCAGCTCATGCCCCTGGTCCGCTTCGACGTGGCCCACGGCCAGATGAAGGAAGGCGAACTGGAAGCGGTGATGCTCCGGTTCCTCCGGAAGCAAGTGGACGTATTGGTGACCACCACCATCATCGAATCGGGCCTGGATTTCCCCACGGCCAACACCATCATCGTCAACAACGCCGACCGGTTCGGGCTGGCCCAGATGTACCAGCTCAGGGGCCGGGTGGGCCGGTCCAACGCGCAGGCCTTCGCGTACCTGTTCGTCCAATCCAGCGACACCCTGACAAGGGACGCCCAGAAACGGCTTCGGGCGTTGCTCGACTTTTCAACTCTGGGCGCGGGGTTCAAAATCGCCCTTCACGATCTGCAGATTCGCGGGGCGGGGAATCTCTTGGGCGCGGCCCAATCGGGTCAGATCGCCGCCGTGGGGTACGAAATGTACGTGGAACTGATGGAACGGGCCATCCAGGAAATCAAGGGGCAGGAGTACGTGGAGCAGGTGGAACCCGAAATGGTGCTGGGCGTGGCGGCCTTTATTCCTGAAAGCTACGTGCCCGACACCGAAGCCCGGCTGGTCCATTACCGCCGGCTGTCTTCGGCC
This sequence comes from Deltaproteobacteria bacterium, assembly GCA_020056895.1. Lineage (GTDB taxonomy): Bacteria > Desulfobacterota > Desulfarculia > Adiutricales > JAGVGV01 > JAGVGV01. Next base: position 2,309 of record JAGVGV010000425.1, on the reverse strand, counting down.
AAGGGGCCGATGGAACTGTTGGACGTGGCCGAGGAGCTGAAAGACCGGTACGGCCCGCCGCCCATCGAGGTGGAAAACCTTTTAAGCGTCATGGACATCAAGAACCTGCTCAAGGTCATCCGAGCCATCCGGCTCGAGGTGGGCCAGGCTGGGCTGACGATCACCTTCCATGAAAAAGGCCCCGCCTATCCAGACCGGGTGATGGATCTGATCCGTAAAAACGTTCAAAGGGTGAAGCTGTCGCCCGAAGGCCGGCTGTTCCTTTCGGAAAAAGGATGGGAAGGGGCCGAAGGCCTGGAGCGGATAAAAAACCTCTTGCGCGCCCTGACCCAAAGCAACTAAGATGAACTGTTTATGAGGTTTTCCGCGAAAAAGGGTTTTCCGGCGCCGCCGGGGCCCGGGACCAAACGCGGAACCGGTCCGGTGGTCTGGGTTCTTTTTTTTCTGGTCTTCTGGGCCGCGGCTTGCGACCCGGGCGTACCGGACGGCGTGGCGGCCCTGGTCAATGGGAAACCGATCGCCGAAGCGGATATGGACGCGGCGGTCCGCCAGCATGAATCCTCCGGCCGCGACGCGGCCGACGCCGAAACCGCCCGACGGCGGGCCTTGGGCCAGTTGATCGAGGAAGAATTGATCCTGGGCGAGGCCAACCGGTTGGGCATCACGGTGACGGGCGGAGAGATCGCCAACGAAATCAACCGCATCCGGGCGGATTACCCCGGCGGGTCCTTTCAGGATATGCTGCTCCACGAATTCGTGGACGAACGGGATTTTCACGACCGCCTGAAACGGAATCTCCTCTTGGGCAAAACCACTCGGGCGGTTCTGGCTTCGAAGGTCCGCGTCGATCCGGGTGAACGGAACCGGCGAAGACAAGAGGCGGAAAAAGGGCTGGCCGGCATCCGCCGCCTGCGGGTGGCGCATCTGACCTTCATCACCCGGGAATCGGCCGAAGCCGCCGCCCGGGAGCTGGCCGCCGGCCGATCCTTCACCGAGGCGGCCCAACGGGCCCGATCGGTCGCGGGCGAGCCGGATCGGGAATCGACGCCGGAAGACACCCACCCCGGGGAACCGGTCTGGGTGTGGGAAGACCGGTTGCCCGAACCGTTCGGGACTGCCGTCCGCGCCCTGGAACCGGGCCGGGTCAGTCCGATCCTGGAAAGCCCCTTGGGGTTTTCCATCTTCGTAGTGCTGGAAGCGGCCCCTTCACGGGACCAGGATATTCAGGCCGCGGGGGAAGAGGCCGCCCGGGCGTACGAAGAACAATGCCGGGAAGAGGCGTTCAGCGGCTGGCTGGCCGATCTGAAAGCCCAGGCCCGGATCATCCTTCATCCCCGCCTGGCCGGATATTTGGATTCTTCCCGGCCAGGGAACACGAGGTAACCCATGGGACGACGTCCCTCGATTTTTTTGTGGATCATGCTTGCGGCCGCGGCCGTTTCGGCCGCGGCATCGGCCCAGGTGCTGGACCGGATCGTGGCCAATGTCAATGGCGACATCATCACCTTAAGCGAAGTCAACGAACGATTAGGTCCTTTGGTCAAGGCTTCGGGTTTGACCGCCCCCAAGGACATCGACGGCGCCCGCCGAAAAATCCTGATGGCCCTGGTGGACCAGAAGCTGGCCGAGCAGGAAGCCGAGCGGCTGGAGATCACGGTCGAGGAGGACGAAGTCCAGGCGGCCATCGCCCAGATCAAGGCCTCGAACAAGATCACCGATCAGGAATTCGCATCCAAAATCCTCCAGCAGGGCAGCACGTTGGCCACCTTCCGCAAGGACCTTAAGGCGGAAATCCTCCGGTCCAAGCTGGTCCAAAAAGTGGTCCGGTCGTCCGTCGTCGTGGCGGACGTGGAAGTTGAAAATCACCTTCGCCGGTACGGTCCCGGCGCCGCGGGACCCCAACCATCCGGCCCGGCGCCCCAGCAGGTGCGGGTCCGAAACATTCTGATCCTGATTCCCGAAAACGCCAACGAAGGCGCCGTTCGGGGGATCATGGCCCGGCTCGGCAAGCTGAAGAAAGATATTGAAGGCGGTGAGGATTTCGCCAAGGTGGCGGCCACGAATTCCGAAGCGCCCAACGCGGTTCAAGGGGGGGATCTGGGCACGATATCCTGGCCCGATATGAGCCCGCCGGTGCAGGCCGCCTTGCGGGGTCTTCGCCCCGGCCAGGTCAGCGAACCGGTGGTGGTTGGGAACGTGGTTCAGATATTCCAGTTGCTCCAGGCCATTGGGTCCAAAGATTCCGGCCCGGCCCAGACCCCTGAAGGCCCCCCGGTTCAGGTGTCCGACCAGGAACGGGAACGAGTCCG
>JAGVGV010000218.1 GCA_020056895.1 Deltaproteobacteria bacterium | reverse complement strand
TCAAGACCTTGGCAGCACCCGTTCCTCGACCAAGCGGCGGAGCTCCTGGAAATCGCCGGGTTGCTCGGCCAGGGGTTTGCGGATCAGGTTCCGGGCCACGGCATTGACGGCGGCGGTTCCTTGAAGGATTTTACCTTCCACTGACGAGACCCGAAAACACTGGTTGATGAGGCTGGGCAGGATTTCCTTCCCTTTCAACAATTCGAGCCATTTGCCTCGACCTAAGGCCAAATTGGGTTCGCCGCCGGTAAGGTCTTGAACGATTTGCTCAAAAAGCTCGCGGCGGCGGTCTTCCCGCAGGTGCGTGGTGACTTTTTCCTGATATTTTTGGTATTCCCCACGTCCCAAAAGTTGTTGCAATCCGTTTTCCTGGGTCTCAAACCCTTCGTTCTTTTTGAAGTGCTCGATCCAGTTCGCTTTGAGGTCTTCGCGGAGCCGTGAAATCACCAGATTGGCGGCATCGAAATACAATCGTTGCCGGGCGAGTTCGATCAGGGCGTGATTCAGCTCGTCCAGCGATTTTTGAAGGTAGTCGCTTTTCGCCAAATAGTCGGGTAAAAGGAAATAGTTTTCCAGTTCCCGGCGCCGCCAAATGAGCAGATTGTTAGTATCCGGATCGGGGAATCGTCGCCAAGTTTTTTCCACGGTTGCATCATCGTGATGGTCGCGGTCAACAAGAAAGTAGTAATGGGGATGATCTACGTATAGGGCTTCGGCAACGGCTCGCATGTGGGAAGATGGTCCCAACGCTTTAAGGGTGAGGGGATTCCCGTAAAAAAGATCGGAAATCACCGCATGATCAAAACCGCCATCTTTTCCTTCGACGTATAGGGTATGCTTCGCGTTTCGCCTGCTTTCTTCCGGGGCGAAACCGGTTTCGCCTCTGACAGCCAATTAATTCACCTTGGTTAAAAGAAGCCGATGGTCTCGCCTGACGGAACCAAACACATCTTCCGAGTGCGTACTTAAAATGTACTGATTTTTTGGTGCGATTTTGTTCAAAATCCAAACCAGTTTTATAGCCCACTCCGGGTTCAGATGCAGCTCTGGCTCGTCAATCAGGACAACTCCTGGTTGCCTGCGCGTACTGTCCCAAATAAGGAAAAGCGTAGAAATTATTTCTTTTTGTCCGGAGCTTAATCCGTCGAAAGGAAATGATGAAAATCCAGTCGAAGGGCTAATTTGAATTTCCATGCTTCCGTCTTTCATTGAGCGAAGTTTATTAATCGCTCCGTTCGCGTATTCCTTTACAAAAACGTTCAATTGATTCAATAGCATCTCAGATTCAGTAACATCGATATTTTCGAATACGTTTCCTTTGGCGATTAACGCGTGAGTTACCACACTTTTAAAGAAACTGGCGTATTCCTTTTCTATTAACAATCCGGTTCCCTCTTCAGGAATATCCGTGGTCGGAGCAAATGTGTCCAACCTAAGCTGCCCCTCTTTAATTTTTCTATAACTATGAAAGTATAGTGTTTGAGGAAAAACAACCGGATCCGGAGAAAACCCAAGCCAGCTATCAATAAACCTGGAACAAGTTGTTTTATCCAACCCCATTTTACCACTTCCATTTTTTCTACTGGCCGTTCTTAAATCACTTTTTTTTCTTTTCTCGATTCCATTTTCTGAAATAACAAATTCAATTCTATCCAATTTTCTGTTCGATTCAATTGTGATTCCAATTTCCGATTTTCTTGAATTCGATCTAATCAATAACCTCGCGAGATCCATTATACCTGACGGCCTTTCTTCTAAGAACATTTTAGAAATAACCTGATCACCGAAACGAAACAAAAACAAGCCGAGCGTTATGGCTTCCAAAATGGTCGTTTTCCCAATACCGTTACTGCTGCCTATGGCAAATGTATCCGGGTCTCCCATAATTTCAGGCAAAGGGAATTCAATATCCAATTCTTCTATTCCCTTGAACTGCTTGATGGAGACCGAATGTACACGAAACCCGAAGTCTGGTAAATCGGTTCCATTTTTCACGTTAACTACCATTCACGCGTCCCGGTAAAGGAATTTTTTCAATCATCTTGAATTCTTTCATAAAAAGCATTTGAATACAAGATATTTCGTTGGTGTTTGGGGCCTCGTGGGTTTCGATTACTTTACAAGAGCCTCGATAGGCCCCGTAGCTTGTAATACAAATCGTCCGCCCCATCCCCCCTTGACACTCCCGGCTTCACACCGCACAATGAAGTCGGCTGGTCCCGAGCGAACGGACGAGGGGACGGCCCATTCCGATCTACTGGAGACACCCCATGGCCGACAACCTCCGCCAACCCAGGGGCTACTTCGGCGGCTGCCTGATCGTCGTCGGAGGCGCCTGGGCTATCCTGTTCCTGATGGCTATTCTGGGGTTCATCGTCGATGACAAGGCGGATTCCATCGGCGCCTTCGCCATGCTGGTGGTTTTTCTGGGGATCGGCCTCGCGGCGGTCTGGTTGGGATTTTCCTTCATCCGGCGGAAAAAGCGGCTGAGGGAATACCTGAATCTGGTCCGGAACCAGGGGCACCGATCCCTGGAACAAATGGCCGAAATTATGGGCGCCACTCCCGCCCAGGCCATGCGCGATGTCCAGGCGCTGCTCAGCGGCCGGTACCTGGACGGCCTGAGGCTGGACCCGGACCGGGACTGGCTGGTCCCGGCCGGCGACCAGGTTCCCGCCCAGGCTCCTCAACCCCGCCTGATCCAATGGACCTGCGGCTCCTGCGGCGCGGCCAACCAGGTTCAGAGTCTGGACGGCCGGGCCGCCTGCGCCTTTTGCGGCACCCCCCATATTCCCACAACAAGCGGGTTTGATTTCGAATAGACGATGTTTTTTCGATCAAATGAACGATATGGAAGCTATCCCGATTAACCGAACACATTCGTATGAATGGGAACACCAGGAGAGCTTAAGCATGATCGTTGGAAAAAAGGTGCTTCCAGAAACACTGATCTCCCAACTGATTGCGCCTTGTGGAATGAATTGCGGCCTATGCCTGGCCTACCACAGAAAGAAAAAACCATGCGTCGGCTGTAATGGTGACAATACTGATAAGCCGAGGCACTGCGTAACCTGCCGAATCAAGCACTGTGACGAACTCAAGACGGCAGGAGAGGCGTTTTGCTTTGCCTGCGGCCACTTCCCGTGCCAGCGATTACGACGACTGGACACACGCTACCGGCTCAAATACAGAATGAGCCTGGTGGAAAACCTAAGGAACCTCCAAGAGATCGGCATCGAACGCTTCATGGCCTTGGAAAAAAAACGTTGGGCATGCTCGGAGTGCGGCGGAGTCCTTTGCGTTCACGAGGCAAATTGTTTGTATTGCGGCCACGACCGAAGCTGAACGCGTAGCTGGGCGTCGCCGGGAAAGGTTGCAACGGCCTCCCCCCGCTCGGTTCCAGCCAGGTAGGAGGAGGCGCGGCTTTTTTACGACCGGGTCCGTTTACAAAATCCGCTTCGAAACGATCTCCTTCATGATTTCCGACGTGCCGCCGCCGATGGAGAGAATCCGGCTGTCGCGGAACAGGCGTTCCAGCGGGTATTCCCGCATATACCCGTACCCGCCATGGATCTGGATGGCCATGGAGGTGACTTGATCGGACACTTGGGCGGCGAAGATTTTCGCCATGGAAATTTCGTTCACGGCGTCCAGTCCGGCCCCGATCTTGGCCGCGATCCGGTACGTGTATTCCCGGCTGATGTCCACCAGCATGGCCATTTCCACCAATTTGTGGCGTGTGACCTGAAAGCCTTTCAGGGGCCGGCCGAAGGCTTCCCGGGTTTTGGCGTATTCCTTCGAGTATTCGAAAGCCAATTCCGCCGTCACGTTGGCCATCAGGCACAAGTACAACCGTTCCTTTTGGAAATTGTGCATAATGCCGTAAAAGCCGTATCCTTCCTGGCCCAGAAGGTTGGCCGCCGGAACCCGGCAGTCCTCGAAGGACATTTCGGCCGTGTCCGACGCCCACCAACCCAGTTTTTTCAGCTTCCGGGACACCCGGAAACCCGGCGTGTCGGTTTCCACCACCAAGAGGCTCAGGCCGTGGGGCCCGGGTTCCCCGGTCCGGACGGCCAGCGTGACCTGATCGGCCCGGACGCCCGAGGTGATGAAGGTTTTGGACCCGTTGACCACGTAATCATCGCCGTCGCGGACCGCTTTGGTCCGGATGTTGGCCACGTCCGATCCGCAACCGGGTTCGGTGATGCCTAAAGCGGCGATCCGTTTGCCTTCCAGCACCGGGCGGACGAAGCGTTCCTTTTGTTCCTGAGTCCCCAGGGCCACGATGGGCGGAAGGGCGATGGCGTGGGACCCCAGGCCGGCCGCGATACCGCCGGACCCGGCCCGCATCAATTCCTCGTTGACCACGATTTCATGGAAAAGGTCGCCGCCCGACCCGCCGACTTCCTCCGGATACCCTACGCCCAAGAGGCCCACTTCGGCGGCCTTGGCGTACAGCTCCTTCGGGAATTCCGCCGCCTCTTCCCAGGTTTCCACGTGAGGCTTGATCTCTTTTTCCACGAACTTCCGGATGGTCTGCCTTAGGATGTTGTGTGATTCTTCAAAATATTCCACGTATTGCGTCATGGTGTCTCCTTTTGGAGGGGAAAAGGAAAGGTGACGGCCCCCATTGGTCCCAAGCTCCGGCGGGACGGGAAGGCGGAACGCGGGCGAGGCATGCCTCGCCCCTACGGTCACTGGGCTATTCGGTTGGCTGGCTCCCAAGCTCTAGCCCCGGGAACCAGGCTTCGGAAGCTCTTGCTTCCCGCC
>JAGVGV010000006.1 GCA_020056895.1 Deltaproteobacteria bacterium | reverse complement strand
TCAAAGGATCGTGGCTGAACAACTTAAAAAATTGAGAGACGAGTCATGACCCAACGAACGAGTGAAAAAGGCCTGTTCGAATATAAAGGGGTTTTAACGTTAAAAATTAACGCCAATCTGTTGGATAAACTCCAGGCCCGGAATCTTTTAACGCCCACCGTGGCCCGTCGTTTGGCGGCGCGTCTGGACCAGGCGCCCTGGGCCGTGCTTCAATACCTGGTCCGGCGGCGGGTGATCGCGCTGGGGCGTTTGATGGGCGACCGGTTGGGCGTGGCGTACGTGGACTTGGCCAAAACCTTGTTCCAGCCCCGGGTGGTGCGGATGCTGCCTCCGGGGTTCGCCCGCAAGAACCGCCTGATCCCGGTCTACCAGTTGGGCGGCACCGTGACCGTGGCCACCTGCGATCCCCTGAACAAGCGGATATTGATGGAAGCCGAGGAATACGTGGGGGCGCCGGTCAGCCCGGTTTTTTCGCTGCCCGATGAGATCGAAAAAGCCGTCGATAAACACTACCCCCGGGCCACGCCCATCCATTCCCACGTGGATGGCTTCGTTTCAGCTCCGCCCCGGACCGAAGGCCATGTGTCCCAGGCCGATATCCAGAAGCTTCTGGCCGATATGGAAGGCCGGACTCAGGAAAAGCTAAGGGGCGCCAATTCGGAATTCATTGCCGTTTTGGAATCCAAGGGCATTTTAACTTCCGAGGATTCCCGGCGACTGGTCAACAAATACGCCGGCGACGAATGGGCCATCTTGAAGCATTTGGCCAACCGGACTTCGGTAACGGCGGCGGAAGTGGGCCGGATCTGGGGCGACGCCCTGGGCGTGGCGTACGTGGACTTGAGCAAAACATTGTTCCAGGCCCATGCCATCCGCAAACTGCCCATTGAATTCGCCCGGAAAAACATGATGATCCCCCTGTACCAGTTCGGCGAATCCGTGACCGTGGCCATGAGCGATCCCCTGAATCAAAAGGTGATCCGGGGGGCGGAGAAAACCATGGGCGTGTCCATTAGTCCGGTGTTTTCCCTGCCCGGCGAGATCGAACGGGCCATCGAGGTCCAATACAAGGCCGCGTACGCCAAAAAGAGCGCATCCGAAAAAATTACGCCGCTCCAACCCTGGGAACGGGTCCGGGTGACCCAGGCCGAGATCCTCAACATGGTCTCCGAAGGAAAATCCTAAAGGAGTGAAACGATCCGGTCATGACCCTGGAACCCAAGCTGATCTCTTTTCTTAAGTCCAAAGGAATTCTTAAGGACGACGAAGCCAAGCAGCTCTTGGAAAATTTCAAGGGCGATGAGTGGGAAATCCTCCAGTTCCTTGTCCGCCGAGGCACGATTCCCGCCAAAAAAGCCGGACGGTACTGGGGGGATGCTCATGAAGTGGCGTATGTCGAACTGAAGAAAACCTTGTTTCAGGAATCTCTGGTCAAGGATGTTCCGGTCGAATTCGCCCGCGAAAACAAGGTGATCCCCCTGTATGAAATGGCTCGGGTGGTCACCGTGGCCACCGCGGACCCCGCCAACAAGGAAGTCCTGAAGCTCCTGGAGAAGATTCTCAACCGGCAGGTCAGCCCGGTCTTCTCCATGCCCGAAGAAATCATCGACGCCATCGAGGTGCAGTACCAAACGTCCGAAAGCCTTTCGGACAGCATGCTCGAAATCGCCGACAACCCCATTTTCAACCAGACCGGCCAGATTACCGCCGAACAGCTCAGAAAAGAAGCCCAGGACGAAACCATCGTGTCCCTGGGGCGCGGCATGCTCTTGTTGGGCGTTAAGGAACGAGCCAGCGACATCCACATCGATCCCGAAGAAAACCGGGTGCGGGTCCGGTATCGGATCGACGGCGTGCTCCAGGACCGGATGGAAATGGAGAAATCGCTCCACCCGCCGGTCATTTCCTGGATGAAAATCCAGGCCGAACTGGACATCACCGAACGCCGCAAACCCCAGGACGGCCGCATCAAGCTCCAGTTGAACCAGAAATCCATCGATTACCGCTTTTCTACGGTGCCCACCATCTATGGCGAAAAGGCGGTGCTTCGTGTTTTGGGCCAGATGGAATCCCAGGAAGTCCCGGACATCGACGAGATCGGCTTTTCCAAATCCAATTATTTAAAAGTCAAAAAGTGCGCCGAACATCCCAACGGCATTTTTTTCGTGACCGGCCCCACGGGTTCGGGGAAAAGCACCACGCTGTTTTCGGTGCTCAAGCATCTCAATTCACCCGAAGTCAACATCATGACCATTGAAGACCCGGTGGAATACCGTCTGCCGGGGATCAATCAGATTCAGGTGAACAAGGACATCGGCCTGGATTTCGCCTTGTCGCTCCGCGCCTTTTTACGCCAGGACCCGGACGTGATTCTGGTGGGCGAAATCCGGGACCTGGAAACGGCGAAGATCGCCTCGGAAGCGGCGTTGACCGGCCACGTGGTGTTGGCCACCATGCATACCAACAGCGCCATGCAGGTGGTCACGAGGCTGATTGAAATGGGTGTGGAATCCTATTTGATCGCGCCGGCCATGATCGGGGCCATCTCTCAGCGATTGGTTCGTCGGATATGCTTGAAATGCATTGAAAAATATCGACCCACGCCCGAGCAGATGTTCCGCAATTTCATTGACGGCGGAAAGACGAAAATCTATTTTCATCGCGGCAAAGGCTGCCAGGAATGCGCGCAGACCGGGTACCGGGGCCGGATGGCCATTCACGAGATATTCGTGATGAACCCGGAACTAAGAGCCTTGATCAGCCTGGGGGCGAACGTGCTGGATATTGAAACGGCGGCGCGTAAAACGGGGTTCAAATCCATCCGGTACGACGGCATCAAGAAAGTGATCCGCGGCCTCACCTCCATTGAAGAGATCGAACGCGTCGCCGCCGTGGATGAGGATTAAACGGTGATGCTTGTATGGGCCATGAGAAAATGAAGCAAGTCGATGGAATAAAGGCTTGATTATATGGCATATCTTCGTGAGATCAGAGACCCCATTCACGGTTTTATCAGCCGGAGCGAGTTGGAGCAGCGTTTGCTGGATACTCCCGCCATGCAACGGTTGCGCGGTATTCGTCAATTGGCGATGGCCAATTTGGTTTATCCTGGAGCGTTGCACACACGTTTTGATCATTCGCTTGGGGTGATGCACATCGCGGGGAAGATGGCGAATCAACTGATCGATGACAGGGAGAAGATGGAATTAATCCGACTGGGTGGACTTCTTCATGATGTTGGACACGGTCCATTTTCTCATGTCTCCGAGGAGATACTTGAGAGACATTGTTCGATTACGGAGAGAGATCGTGAACCAAAAAATATTCATGAACGAATTACGATAGATATCATCAAAGGATGCCCGGAAATAAGTTCGACGCTTGGAACGTTTAAATGCGAGCGGATCATCAGCTTACTCAATGGGGTTGGTGAAGATTTGGAGTGTGGGATTCTTTCGGGGGCGCTCGACGCCGACAAACAAGACTATTTATTGCGCGATAGTTATTTTTGCGGTGTTAAGTATGGAGTATTCGACAGTGATCGGTTGATCAGTACGTTGTTATCCATTCCGGATCAACATGAGCGCCTTTTAGCGGCCACCAAGGATGGTGTACACGCTATCGAACAATTCGTTATCGCCAAGTACCATATGTCCGTACAGGTTTATCGCCATAAAATTCGTTTGATCACCGATTC
>JAGVGV010000224.1 GCA_020056895.1 Deltaproteobacteria bacterium | reverse complement strand
CGATGACGGCCAGGGCTTTCTGCCCGATGGCGGCGTTCCGGCCGCCACCCGGGGCCGGACCGGCATCGGCCTGGTTTCCATGAAGGAACGAGCCGCGGCCGCCGGCGGCGCCATTGAAATCCGGAGTGGTTTGGGCAAGGGCGCCACCATCCGGGTGACGTTGCCGGCGGTCTGAGGCCGAACCGGCCTATGGAAGGAATTACTTTAAAAATAGAACCCATCCCCAAATAAGGAATTTGGCCTTGGGGCGAAGAGGATGGAGAGAAGCCAACCGGAGGAATACTTTACGTATTTTGAGGATTGGCTTCTTCCATCCGACAAAGCATCCAAAGCCAAAGAACTATTTTGGGATGGGTTCTTGTTACGTTTCCTTATATGATGCTCATCGTCCCCTGAAGGCCGGTCCCGTGCTTCTCCGGCCCATCCCTTATTTCCTTGGGAGGCGTATTGGATGAATAAAATCCGCGTGCTCATCGCCGATGATCATACCGTGGTGCGGGAAGGGATCCGGCAGATCCTGGGGGGGGAAGCCGACATGGACATTCTGGGCGAAGCCGGGGACGGCATGGAAACCCTGGAAATGGTCCGGGCCCTGAAGCCGGATGTAGTGGTTTTGGATATCGCCATGCCCGGCATGAGCGGTTTGGAAACCCTGAGCCTGATTAAGGAAACCGCCCCCCAATGCCAGGTGGTGATTCTTTCCATGTACAGCAAGGAATCCATGGTCCACCGGTCCCTGGACGCCGGCGCCCTGGGGTACGTGCTCAAGGCCTCCCCCGCGGCCGATGTTTTGACCGCCGTCCGATCCGCTCATCGGGGGGAATATTTCCTTAGTTCCAAGATCAAGGCCGAAGTGATTTCGGCGTACCTGTCCAGCCGCAAGGAAAAACCCACGGCCAAGGGGTACGATCTGTTAAGCGAACGGGAGCAGCAGGTTTTCCGCTTGGTGGCCGAAGGCAATTCCACCAACCAGATCGCCGACGTGTTGTTCATCAGCCCGAAAACCGTGGAAAAACACCGGACCAACATCATGCGCAAGCTTGGGCTCAAAGACCGGCTGGACCTGATCAAGGAAGCCATCAAGATCGGCATCATCGACCCCGAGCTCTGGGAAGGCGAATAACCGCCCCCCGTTCCGGAGCTTTCGCCCCTTCCCCCTACCCGTTCGGATTCCCCTGTCCGCCCGGTGATGCGGGTCGGTCCCCCACCTGAATACGTGGTTCCCCCCATATACAAGAACCCCTGGATTCCGGCACAATCGGTCCACAAAGAATAAGGTTGGGAGTATCGGTGCTCCGGCTTACCGCCAGGCTCGAAAGGGGCCGGCGGTGGATCGGAGACAACGGCCAGGTCCAGATTTTTTCGAACCTGAAGGAGGGGAAACCATGCCCAAATCGGCCCAGGAAATCATTGTCTCCAACGAATTTCGCCAACTGGTGAAGAAACGCTGGTCGGTTTCGATCGTCCTGCTCATCCTGCTGTTCGTGATCTACTATGGATACATCCTTCTGATCGCGTACGCCAAACCCTTTTTGGCCATCAAAATCGGCGAATACACCACCTTGGGGATTCCCATTGGCGTGGCCGTGATCGTTCTGGCCTGGCTGCTGACGGTGGGGTACGTGTACTGGGCCAATGCTTCGTACGACCCCGACGTTCAAAAACTGAAAGACCAAATGTAAAGGCAAGGAGGACAAGCAGCCATGAATCCCGCAGCCACGACCTCCATCGGAACCCCTACCGGCTCCGGTGTCTTTTTCTTTATCCTGATTGTCGTCGTTACCCTGGGCATCACGTACTGGGCCGCCAAGCGGACCAAAACCACCAAGGAATTCTACGCCGCCGGCCGCAGCGTTTCCGCCGTTCAGAACGGCTTCGCGCTGGCGGGCGACTACATGAGCGCCGCCTCGTTCCTGGGCATCGCCGGCCTGGTTTCCCTGAAAGGGTACGACGGCATGATCTACGCCACCGGCTGGCTGGTGGGCTGGCCGGCCCTGATGCTGCTCATCGCCGAACCCTTGCGTAACCTGGGCAAATACACCTTCGCCGACGTGGTGGCCTTCCGGCTCCGGCAGACCCCCGTCCGCATCGCGGCGGCCATCGGCGGCGTGATCACGGTGCTCACCTACACCATCGCCCAGATGGTGGGTTCGGGCAACCTGATCAAACTGCTTTTCGGCATCCCCTACGAGTGGGCCGAAATCATCGTGGGCGCGGTGATGCTGGCCTACGTGCTCTTCGGCGGCATGATCGCCACCACCTGGGTGCAGATCATCAAGGCCGTGCTCCTGCTCTTCGGCGTAACTCTTTTAACTCTTCTGGTCCTGGGCAAGTTCAACTTCAGCCCGGGGGAACTGTATACCGCCATCGCCAAACAGTACGGCCAGGCCACTTTGGAGCCCGGCGTTTTGGTGAGCAGCCCGCTTGAAGCCATCAGCCTGGGGTTGGCCTTGATGTTCGGACTTTTGGGTCTGCCCCACATTCTGATGCGGTTCTATACCGTGCCCGACGCCAAGGCCGCCCGGACCTCGGTGCTCTACGCCACCGGCTTCATCGGCTACTTCTACTGCATCATCCCCATCGTGGGCTTTGGCGCGGCCGCCCTGGTGGGACGCGACCTGATCACCAAAATCGACAAAGGCGGCAACATGGCGGCCCCGCTGGTTGCGGAATTCCTGGGCGGCACCCCCTTCCTGGGCTTCATCTCCGCCGTGGCTTTCGCCACCATTCTGGCCGTGGTCGCCGGATTGACCTTGGCCGGCGCTTCCGCGCTTTCCCACGACATCTATGTCAGCGTGGTCAAGAAGGGATCGGCCACCGAGAAGGAACAGGTCAAAGTGGCCAAGGTCGCCACCTTGATCTTCGGCGTCTTCGCGGTTCTGCTGGGCATCGTGTTCAAGGGCCAAAACGTGGCCTTCATGGTCGGCCTCACCTTCTCCATCGCCTGCAGCGCCAACTTCCCGGCTCTGTTCCTGTCCATCGTATGGAAGAAATTCACCACCATGGGCGCGGTCTGGTCCATTCTGGTGGGCACCTTCCTCTCCCTGACCATGATTATCCTCAGCCCCACCGTTTGGGTGGACGTGTTCAAGAACAAAGAAGCCATCATCGGCCTCAAGAACCCGGCCATCGTGTCCATGACCGCCGCCTTCGTCGTGGGGTACGTGGTTTCCATCCTGACCGCGGACACCGAAGTGGAAAAGAAGTACGTGGGTCAGAACGTTCGCAACTACCTGGGCGTAGGCGCCGAGTAAACGGTCACGAGGAGGGGCCGCCCCCAAAGGGGCCCCTCCCCTTCTCCACCACCCGCCTTTGTCTTTTTGCCCCGGGGGTTCCCTCCGGGGCTTGTTCATTCGGATGATGCCGCCTTGGGTCCCGCCCCTTGCCATGCCTTGACGCGCCACCACCTTCGGAGTTACCATTCCCGCCATGGGGTACACGATCAATGGCCTCCGTCCCCGAAGGAGGATGGTCCGATGATGGATTCCGATGTCTTCCTGATGATCGGCATTGTGGCGTTGGCGGCGTTTCTGATCCAAACCGTGGTTTCTCTGGTGATGGGCGGGGATCATGGACACGACGGCGGCCATGGAGCCTCGATGGATCACGGCGGCGGCCTGGGCCATGACGGCGCGGACCACGGGATGGACCATGGCGACGGAAGCCACGGGGATCATGCCGGCCACGCGGATTCGGACGGCCACCACGATGCCTGGGCGTTCCTGAAGTTTTTTTCCAT
>JAGVGV010000615.1 GCA_020056895.1 Deltaproteobacteria bacterium | reverse complement strand
GCCAGCGCGGTCAATACGCCGGCCGAACCGTCCAAAGCACCCGCCTCCATCAACCGCCGGGCCCAATTCAGGGCCCGGCCCGGGTCCACGGGACCCGGTTCCATCCCGGCCAGGTGGGCCAGATGAACCGGAAGGTCGGAAGGTATTCCGCCAATCGCGGTCTCGGCGCCGTCGGCTTCCGGAAAGGCTTCGCTCCCGGCCGGTTCGGCGTCCTGGTCCCCTTGTTGCATGGAAAATAGGACATCTTCCAGGTACCCGACCACCAGCGGGGCGGGATCGGGGCATTCATGGCCCTGGCTCCCGCCGGTTTCGAAGTTTTCCCCGGAATCTGAATCCGCTGGGGTTCCCGAGACCGTCCATGGTATGGGGTCCAGCACGGCCGATGGTTCGAGGGCCTTTTGAATCTGGCTTCGAGGAACCCCCAGAATCGCCGCCGCCAGGGCGGGATGAAACCGGCCCGGAGCCAGCAGGCCGGCGATCCGGCCAAGAAGTTCGATCAGCCAGGCCGGTCTGGTCATGGGCGCCTCAAATAGGGAACGACGAGGTTCGGGGACAAGCGTTAATGCAGCGCGCCGGCGTTTTCCTGGATCAGCGTCCAGAGGTTTTGTTCCACTTCCCGCGATGGAACCTTGAAGGAAATACCCAGATAATAGCTTTTGTCGGCCGGGTCCTGGCTGAGACGCACCACGCGGCCGTTCAGGGTCACTTCCCTCCGTCCGCCATTGCGAATCAATACTTCCAGGTCGGCCCCCAGGCCCACGGGTTGGTCATGCTGGCAAAGGGCCCCGGCCAGGCTGACATTCCTGGTTTTGCACGGACCGCTGAATTGAGGCGTGGAGCCCGGTTGACGGAACAACAGGTCCAGCAGAACCGGAAACCGGGGGTGGGACCGTTTGTCGTCCTCGTGGCAGACCACCCGGTTGCGGCCCTGATGTTTGCCGTCGTACAAGGCGGCGTCGGCCCGGCGGAATACCAGGGCGGCGTCGGACCCATCATCGGGGAATGTGGCCACGCCGATGGAGATGGTCATATTGCCGTTCGGCTGACATTCCTGGCCGGGAAACGGGTGCCGTTCCACCGCCCGGCGATACCGCTGGGCCGCGATCAGAGCCTGGCGCTTGTCCGTTCGCGGCAGGATCACCACGAACTCCTCGCCGCCGTACCGGGCCAGATGGTCTCCGGCCCGGGCCGTGCGGGAAAGCACCTCGGCCAGTTCCACAAGGGCCTGATCCCCGGCGTGATGGCCCAGGGTGTCGTTGAAGCATTTGAAATGATCGATATCCAGGACCAAAAGAGAGAAGGGCTGGCTGGTCCGCCGGGCGTTTTCGATCTCTTTCGTCATCATTTGGTTGAAAAACCGCCGGTTGTACAAACCAGTCAGCTCGTCCACCAGGGCGAACCGTTCCTTTTGGAGCAACCGGTGCACTTCCACCAGGACCATATCCTTGATCTGGGGACCGAAATTTACGAAATAATCGCACACCGCCACCTGCAGCCCCGGATCCCGGCCCATCTGCCGCCCCAGAGCCTCGCGATGCTCCTGAATCAGGGCCCAATGAACCTGGGCGTCTTCCGTCTCTAGTTCCACGTGGGTAAGCAGGAACAAGATATCCCGGTAGATATCCGGACCGTAGGTTTTTTCCAGTTCGATCCAACTGAGGTCGGCCTCGTGGCCGCTGGCGTATTTTTGGCCCAGAACGTCCACGAAAACTTTGAGCGGCAGGTTTTCGTCGTGAAAAAGGTCCATGGTGGGTTTCATCCGGATCACCCTCTCCCCCGGCGCATGTGGTTCCCCCGGCCCCAGGCGGGGTGGCCTCGGCGCGTTTCTCCAAAAGGTTCCAGGTTGGTTGGATCGTCCGTGATGATGGAGCCGGTGGATCAGCCGGCTCCTGGAAACCATCGTGCGTCGACCATTGGTAGCGGGGTATGGCCGTAGTGGAACGGAAGAACGACTCCTGGATCAATCCCGAAGGGTTCCCCGTATTCAACTTCAGCCACCCCAGAACCTTGGGTTTTTCCGCTGGCTTTCTTGATGGATTCCAAAAAGGGTTGGAAATCAACCGCGGTCGCTTGCGGTATCGTGTGATCCCCTAATGTCGCTTATTCCACCCCACCGCGCTCATACCCGATTCATCGGACTTAAGTCAAGCAAAAAACCAAGGGTATGGGTTTATCTTATTAACAAATTGATATAACACATAATTTAACCATCAAACACCAATCGGTCGCGCCGCGGCCTCTCCCGGCGGAGCCTGGGCGGCCCGGCCAAACGTCTGTTCCAGACACTGGTGCATCAACGGCCGGGTGAACCGTTCGATGGCGGTCCGGCGGGCCTCCCCGGCCAGCCTTCGCCGCAAGGGCTCATCAGTCCAAAGCCGGACCAGAGCCCGGGCCCAGGCCCTGATCTTTCCGGCCGGGATCAGAAGGCCGTTCCCGCCGCTTTGGATCAAGGCCCGGCAGACTTCGATATCCGATGCGGCCACCGGTACGCCGGCGGCCATGGCTTCCACGATCTTGACCGGGCAGCACCCCTGAACCACGTTGCGAAAGGTTTCCGAAAGCGGCGCGGCCAAAAACGCCATTCGGGCCAGAACCGGGGCCAAACGGTCCACCTCCAAAGGCGACTGTAAAAAGACCCTATGGCCCAGGCCCTTTTTCCGGATCCGTTTCCGGATGGCCCGGAGCGGTTCCCGCCGGCCGCCGTGGACCAGCAGGAGCCTGATGTCCGAAGGCAACGACGGCGCGGCCAGGGCCCAGGCGTCCAAAAGGAGGTCCACTCCCTGCCAGGGATGCAGGCTGCCCAAGTACCCGAACCAACGCCCTTCGTCTAGAATGTCCAGTTCCACCGGGCGGGAATCGGCCTGGAAAAAACGAGGATCGGCCGAATTGGGCACGCAGTCGATTTTTTCCCTGGGTACGCCGATCTCCTCCAGCGCGTCGCGAGTCCGTTCGGCCACCACGATCACCCGGTCCGCGGCCGACAGGCACCAGCGTTCCATGTCTTCGATCTTGGCCCGCAGGGCCGCGTTGGCCTGGACGGCGGGATAGGTAACGGGCAGTTCCCAGCGAGGCAGGGCGTTCACTTCGAAGACCATGGCCGCCGACGAAAGAGCGGCCAAGGCCGGCACGCCGCCCCAAGGGTCCCGGAACACGCACAGTTCGGGTTCCGGATCCAGCCCGGCCAGGTGGTCGTGCACGAACCGCCCGAAATCCTGGGCGCGGATCAGCAGGTTGGGATGATACAGCCGGTGGCGGAATATGGAGATGGCCCCTTCCCGCTGGTAACCGGGCATGTCGGCATAGCCCAGGCATAACAGGTGGACCGGAGCATGGGTCCGGGCCAGGGCGGTGACCATGGCCGCGATGTGGCTGGACGCCCCCTTGGGCCGCGGAAAGGCCTCGAAGGCGATATACACCGACCGGGGCGGCGAAAGAGGCCGGATCGTATCCAAGGCCATGAACATGCTCCTGAATATCCTCAATGAAACAAGACCGCCGGTTCATGGACGCAATAGGGTTCGTGGGTTTGCGCCTATTGCATTGTACCCTGGCTTTATCCTCAAAGCAATGAGCGGGACTGGGGAATTCCCCCCAAGTCCCTGGGGGCCTCACCCGGGTCTCGGATTGCGCATATCATCCAAATTTTCAACTGGTTAACCAAATTTAACACCGCTTGATTCGAGCCTTTCGCCCCGCCCGGAACCGGGTGTTTGGGGGCCTCTGGGCAGTCGCTCTAGGGGGATTCCCCCAGAAGAAAATAGGCCGGAGGGATGGGCCAAAACGGGGGCGGCGCTTCATTCCCTTCATCCGGAATTTTTTGGATACTGATGACCAGGATCAGGAAGGAGGGAATCGTGGCGGAAGGCATCAAAGCATTCGTGGTGGATCCGGACGGGGATGTCCGGCACTGGCTCGGTCGCCTTCTAGACCATACCGCCGGGTTCCGGTGCGTGGGCGGATCGTCCACCTTGGGCGGCCTGGCCGGGTCCCCTCCGGCGGAAACCCCGGACGTGATCCTGGTGGATGTTCAACAGGCGGTGGCCAACCCGGATCATCTTCGGACGGCCAGGGAGCGGTATCCGGCCGCCAAGTTGGTGCTGATGGAACTGGAAGAAGGGGCGCGGTACGAAACGCTGGCCGGCCGGTTTGGAGCCGATGCCTTTTTGTCCAAGGCTCGGGCTCCGGAAAGTCTGGCCAGCCTGAGAAACCGTTTTTTCGAGCCGGATAGCGGGGACGGCCGGCCTCAAAGCGTGAGCCTGATTGGCTAGGACGGCGGGCGATGAGCGTCCTCAAGAATAACGGAAAAAAAGAAGAAACAAAAACAGGCTCGGGGCCGGAAGGGTTCGGAGCCACCAAGGAACCACTCGAGGAGGTGGGCTTCATGAAAAAGAACTGGTTGGGAATGGCGATGGGGTTGGGACTCATATTGGTCCCCGGAATCGCCCTGGCGGCGGGCGGCGGCGCCACGGAGATCGTGGTCGTGGCCGATACGAGGCATTTGAGCGGCTTCAGCCTGTATATCGCCACATTGTACAACGAAAACTTGTGGCTGTTCGCCACGTGGTCCGTGATCATCACCACGGCCATGGGCGCCGGGCTGGGACTGCTTATGGATGCCATCATGAAACGGACCGGCTTGGACCTGGGCAAGACCCACAAGTCCGAATCATAAGCCGCCGCGGTTTACGGGAAAGGAGTCACCGAGATGGAATTCTGGTACATGCATATGCCCATCGCCGGCCTGGAAATTTTTTGGCCCGGCCTGATTTTGATCGGTTTCGCCGTAGGGACCGTGGGTGGTTTCTTCGGTATGGGCGGCGCCTGGATGGTCACCCCGGGTTTGAACATTCTGGGGTTCCCCATGGCCTTCGCCATCGGCACGGACATGGCCCACATCGCGGGCAAGTCCATGATCTCGACCATGCGGCACGCCAAGTTCGGCAACGTGGACTATAAGCTGGGCGTCATCATGGTCTTCGGCACTTTCGGCGGTATCGAAGTGGGCGCCCAGTTGGTCATGCACCTGGAACGCCTGGGCATCGTCGGCCCGGTGGTCCGGTGGATCTACGTGGTCTTCCTGGCCCTGATCGCCCTTCTGGTTTTCGTGGACTATTTCAAGGCTTCGCGGGCGGCCAAG
>JAGVGV010000248.1 GCA_020056895.1 Deltaproteobacteria bacterium | reverse complement strand
TCGGCCATGAACGAATATTCTTCGGGCCTGAGTTTCAAACCGGCCAGGTGGTACCGGCCGTGCATCCAGGCCAAGTCCGGTTCCGTGATGCCGGGAAGTTCCAGCTTTTCAATGCGGGTCGCGTTTTCCTTGGAAAAACCGTCGTCGTAAACGATCCGTTCGTCCTGCCGGAAATCCTTTTCCTCGTTGGGAAAGATGACCCTCAAGCCGTGGAGCGGCTGGTTGTACCGCCGCGAGGAACCGAACCCCCACGAGTTGCGCGGAGTGAAATGCTGAACCGGCACACTCTGGGGCTTTTCCCAGATGATGGAATGCTTGCCGTCCACGTAGCACGCCACCGCCCGGCCGGCCGCCGCGATTTCCTGCAAAAGGTCCTGAACCGAGGTTCGGTAATCCACGGCCGCGTTGTACGCGTACCCTTTGGCGTGGCAGTAGTCGTGCCAGGCCTGGAAGGCCGCGAGGTCCAGCCGGTCGTCGGCCACGGCCCGCTTGTTGCCCGGGCCTTGCAACACTTCCCGGTATAGGGAAGCCGGGTTGTTCGTGGGCCGGAGCGCCCAAGCCGTTCCATCCCAATCCGGAACGATCGATTCGGCGATGCACGACACGGTATCCAGGCTGCCGTTGAGCTGGTCCGTGGCTTTCACCCGGAGGCCGATCAAGGCCAGTCCGGGAACGAGCACGGGCTTGCCCTGGCGGATGGTCCGCAAGGCCGTCCAGTACGCGTCGTCCATGACCTGCATGTTGTCGTTGTCGGGTGTCACCCGCCGGATGCGGACGTCGTACTGGCCCCGGGGCACGGGGAAGCGCATGCTTTTACGGATGGTTCCGGCCTGGGCGGCGGTGAACCTTAGGCCCAGCTTCTGCTCGCCGGCGGCGATGACCACCCGGTTCGTGGCCGGCTCCGCGGCCGAGGGCAGGAAGTCGCCCGGTGTTTTCCGATCGAGCCGGTCGTCCCGTTCGTCAATGATGTCCGCCGCCACGATGGCGGTTTCGCCGTACCGCCGGATAACTCGGGCCACGGGCGCGGCCCAGTCCGGAATGGGCGGGTATCCCTGGTCGTCCTCGTCGGCCGGAGTTCCGGCCAACACGCTGATCTCGCCGGTGGCCTTGCCGATGACCACCCGGTCGGTCCGCTTTCGGAGCGGCGGCGGCACGGATTCCCACCAGGCCTCCGAATCCATTTCCCCGCCCCGAGCCGGATGCCAGATCATTTCATCCGCCGGCGGGTTGATTTCCGGAGTGACCCGCTGGTCAAAGGCCTGGTACGTCATGCCCATGGACCAGGCCGTGGTCCCCGTGGCGGCGTATTGGACTTCGAAGTCCACGGTCACGGCGCCTCGGCTGCCGTACCCGCTGTACTGGCAAAGGCCTTGAGGAAAGGAGACATCGATGGAGATTTCGTCCGCGTCGAAGCCCGTGGTCCTAAGCTGGAAACCGTCCACTTCGTTCAGGGCCACGGACAGGTTTTCTTCGACCACCTGGCCGGGGTATAGAGTGATGGCGTCGTCGGTCGCTTCCCCCCGCCGGATTTCCATTTCCACGTCGTCGAATTCGTTGATGGATGTTTCGCCGATCTTGATGTCCCGGACCACCAGGGGCCCATACCCGACGGTAAACAGGCACCGCAGGTACTGGTCGTCCCCGGCGTTTTCGGTGTAGGGCAGAGCCGCGTACGGCGGCGTGACCTTGTGCTTGCCCAAAATCTTGGGAATGGGGCCATACGGATTGGCCTGGTTCCGAGCCCCGGAAAGAGTGTTGCTCCGGGCCGCGGCCGGTTCGGCACCCAACCCCGTTAACTGCGGCAGCTTGGGCGTGGGCGGCGGGAACAGGGCGTTGACGGCCATCATCAAGCCCATGGAAGCCATAGCAATGCCAAAGTTAACCACTGCATTTGCAGTTTCGATTGTTGTAATTACCGAACCAAGCAGCTGTGGCCCAAAATAGGTGACCAAATGTGGTTGTGCTAGCATGACTACAGCCAAAACCGCGATCATGGCTACCATGCGGCCGGTATTCTTGCCTCCGCTTTCACCTCCGCCCCCGCCTTTGGGGACGGCCCGGGCCGTGATCAGGCTGCCGGGGGCGGGGTAGTAGGCGGCCCAGGAGGATTCGGGGATGGGGTCGGACCCGTCCACCGAGACCCGGAGGTCCACCAGGTCGGCCCGATCCCGGAGGTTGGCGTTGTTGAGGATGTCAAGGAGGCTGGCTCCGGCCAGGCAGACCCGGTCGATTCGCGCCAGGCGGAAGGGATCGGGGCAGGCGAAGAGCCGGGTGGGTTCCATCGGCGGGCCATCCCCAAGGTCCAGTTCCGGAATCAGGACCGGAACCGGGACCGGCGGGAAAGCCGGACCGGGTTGTTCGAAGATCAATGGAGTTACATGAGTCATCGGTCACTCCCTATCTACATCGTTGGTTCCGGCCGGTCCGGAAGCGGCCTGGGGCACTGTCGGATTGCCCGCTTCGGGCCGAAGCCGGAAAAAGCCCGCCACCCGCCGTTCCCATTTGGGGCTGGCATAGGTTTCCAGGCAGGTTTCCAGGCCGTCCATCACATGGATGAAGCGGCCCGGTTCCACCACCACACCCACGTGGACGGGCCGGCCCAGAATATTGAGCAACACCGCGTCGCCGGGCCTTTCCTGACCGCGGGGCACTTCATCCCAGCGGGTTTTTTCCTGGCCGCAGAGTCGGGCGATCTCGTCCCGTTCCCGAGTGGAGAGGTACTCTTCCGTGTAGCAAGGCAGGTCCACGGCCAGCCGTTCCCGGTAGATCATCCTCAGAAGCCCCCAGCAGTCCAGGCCTTGGCGGTCCCGGCCTTTTTCCCTGAACGGCAGACCGATGTACCCGGCCACGTCCAGATGCTTCACGGCTTTGTCCTCCGGTCTCATCAGAAAATCCCTGGGAAGGTGGACGGCAGAAAGCTGTCGCCCGGGTAGGGTTCGGCTTCGAGGGATTCGAGCGTCAGATCGCCGGAGACGGTTTCCGCGTCGTACTGCACGTTGGTCAACAGGAAGTGGGGGAACGACACTTCCACCACGTCCGGGTTGTCCGCCAGAACCACCAACATGTGGACCTTGGGCGGCGTGGAAATCCGGCGGACCGCTTCCACGATGGACCGGTGAACGTTGTCCACTCGCAATTTGGCTCGGGGGATGCCTTCGGCCGGGTCGTCAGGCAGCCCGATTTCGAAGGGGTACGCGATGTACAGTTGGCCGTTCGAGGTGGTATTCACGCTGTCGCTGGAAAGCCGGATGGGGTCCACCAGTTCCTCGTGGTGAATTTCCAGAAGGACCAGAAAGACTTCGGCGGTTTCCTGAGCGAACAGGGCGCTTCGAAAGCGGCTGGAAACGGCGCGGGTCATGGCAGTTGCTCCATTTCCACGATCACGGTGTACCGCTGGTTCGTCAGGGGTTCATACCGGGGCTGGGTTTGGAACCGGTACTGGTGCGCCTGTTTGGTCCGGGGGTGGGTGAAATCAAAGGCCAGGGACCCGCCGGCGCAGTCGTTCTGGAAAAAGTCGTCAAAGGCGGCCACTTGGTCCTGGGTCATGGAAAACTGCATGGTGAACCGGCGGACTCCGGCGCTGAACCGGCGGCGGATCTTGGCCGGCCCGGCTTCCATCTGAGTGCGGATCACGGTTTCGGGGGGCGTTTCGCTGAAGCCCTGCAGTAACGGGGCTTCGGGCAAAGAGGAAGGCCAGGTGGGCATAAGGTACTCCCTTTACAATGGCGGACCTGGAAAAATGCGGCCCGCCGGGCTTGGGTTGGATGGCGCCCCTCGCCGCTGGGGATCGTTACCGGGGCCGCCGGACCGGGGAGGGGGTCCGGTCCGGCGGCCGGGAGCCTCCGCCGTTCCTGGATGGGAAGGGCGGGGCTCGATTCCTACCGGCCGGCCAGGGTGGGGCTGAGGCCGAACTGTTTGCGCATGGCGCGGTATACCGGTCCGCCGGCGGAAAGGTCGCCGGCCACGGCTTCGCCGATCATCACCTGAATATCCCGGCCGCCTTCGGCTTTCTTCTGTTCGCGCACGCCGACCTTGCTGTTCGAATTGTTGATAACGTTCACGTTCACTACGGATTCGGCGGGACCGCCTTCGGTCCGGTTGACGGGAAAATCCTTGGGCAGAACAATCTCGCCTTTTTGCAAAATCGCCGGAAATTCATCGGGCATCAGCCCGGAATGAAACCGTGGCGCGCCGGAGAAAAGCGACGCGGGCATGGCGAGAATGGCATCGGGAGTGGTGAAACCGATAATGCCGCCTGAGTGCTCGATTTGGGCGATTTCCGACCGTCTAAAAGGAGTCGGGCTGTTACCACCACCACTCAGGCTATCCAACCACCCCCCCACGGCGCCAAAAAGAGGGGCAAGAATGGCTCGCCGAACAGCGAATGTCAGAAGGTCTTGGAGCATGGAATCGATCATGTCTTTGAATTCAAATTTGCCGGTTTTAGCGAAGTTCACAATGGCCGTTTCCATGTTTCC
>JAGVGV010000267.1 GCA_020056895.1 Deltaproteobacteria bacterium | reverse complement strand
CCAGGTTGACCAGCCGGGGCCAGCCGGTGCTCTGCCCAAAGGCCTGTTCGATCCGGGCCAAAAGGTGGGACCCCGATCCCAGCAGCCGTTCGTACGCGATGGCCCGGCTGATGGGGCCATCGTAAAAAAAGACGTCGATGAACGACCGGTTGGCCGGATCGAGAAAGACTCGGTACGGCTGGCGGGGGTCCACTCGGCCGCCGGTTACGTCCCGCCAGGCGGCGGGGCTTTCGGCGCCCAACGGCCGGACCATGGCGGCCTGATCCGGAGCCAGAATGGTGAAGCGGACCCCTTCCCGAGCCAACAGAACCAGCGTTTCCATATCCACGGCGGCTTCGGCCAGCCACATGCCTTCGGGGTCGCGTCCGAAGCGGCGCCGGAAATCCATTTTACCCCAGCGGATCTGGGTCTGTTTGTCCCGAGTGTTGGCCAGGGGCATGATGATGTGGTTGTACACCTGAGCCAATGCATTGCCGTGGCCGCCGCACCGTTTTTGGCTGGCTTGGTCCGCTTCCTGAAGCCGTGTATGGGTCAAGGGGTGGTGGTGTTCCAGCCAGCCCAAAAGCGTGGGGCCGAAATTGAAGCTGATGTATTCGTAATTGTTGATCAACCGGGCCACCCGGCCCCCTTCGCCCAGCACTCGGGACCAGCCGTTGGGAGTATAACATTCGCGAGTGATCCGTTCGTTCCAGTCGTGAAAGGGCTTGGCCGTGGGTTGGGTTTCAATAGCCCCGATCCAGGGGTTTTCCCGGGGGGGTTGATAGAAATGGCCGTGGATGCAAAGATGCCGGTCGGTCATTATCGGCTCCGGCGGCGGTCAATGGCCCATTCGAAAACGCTTAAATATTCGCGGGCCGAACGTCCCCAGGAAAAATCCTCCTTCATGCCGGCGACCATCATTTCCTTCCAGGTCTCCGGCTGACCAAAAACCTCGACCGCCCGCCGGACGGCTCGGGCCAGAGCCCTGGCTTGGAACGACCCGAATTTGAAGCCGGTGGCCGGAGTCCCGTCGCCGGGGTCGCGGATGGTGTCGTTGAGCCCGCCCACGGCTCGGACCAGGGGGATGGCGCCGTATTTCAGGGCGTACATCTGGGCCAGGCCGCACGGTTCGTACATCGACGGCATCAACAACATATCGCACCCGGCGATGATCTGGTGGGCCAGAGGGGGATCGTACCCGATCCGCATCGCCACCCGGTCCGGATACAGTTCTTTAAGCTTTTTAAGCTGATCCTCGTGCCAGGGTTCGCCGGCGCCCAAAACGATCAATCCCGCGCCGGCCTTAAAGATGTCTTCGGACGCTTCGGCCACCAGGTTGAACCCCTTTTGGGAGGTCAGGCGGGTGACCATGCCGATGATGGGCGCGTCTTTCAGGTGGGCCAGGCCCATTTCTTCGAGCAGGCTTTGCTTGCAGAGGGCTTTGCCGGCCAGATCATCGATGGAATACTGGGCGGCGATATGAGGATCGGCGGCCGGGTTCCAAACGTGGTAGTCCACGCCGTTCAGAATACCCCTTAGTTTCCAATTGACGGCCCGCATGGCGCCGTCCAGCCCCTGGCCGCCTTCGGGCGTTTGGATTTCCTGGGCGTACGTTGGGCTGACGGTGGTGACGGCCTGGGAATACATGATGCCGGCCTTAAGGAGGCTCATCTGGCCGAAGTATTCCAATCCGTCGATGCCGTAGTACCGGTCGGGGATGCCGATGATATGCCGGCGTTCGGCCGGGACCAGCCCCAAATAACCCTGGTTGTGAATGCTGAAAACGCCGGCGGTGCGGGGCAGGGCGCCCAGGTCCAGCATCACCATGACCAGCCCGGATTCCCAATCGTTGGCCAGGATTACGTCCGGGACGAAGCCCACGCCGGGGCACATGGCCGGGATGGCGCGGGAGAAAAAGATGAACCGTTCGGGGTTGTCGAAATAGTCCCCTTGGTACCCGCCGTAAATGCCGCTTCGGTCGAAGTATTCATCCCGCTGGACCAGGAACAGGGGAACGCCGGGAGCCAGTTCGGCCTGGAGCACCTGAGCGGTGAGGTACAGGTCTCCGACGCGGACGGGGATATCGCGGGCGGCCACTTCAAGATCGGTCCGGTTCTGCATCACCTGGTGGTACGCCGGCATGGCCACGGCCACTCGGCAGCCCAGTTCGTTCAGGGCCAGGGGCAGTGTTCCCGCCACTTCGGCCAGACCACCGGTTTGGGCCAGGGGCGCCACTTCGGGCGAAACCACCAACACCGAAAGCGTGTCGTTCATGAAGCATGCCTCCCTTGCGTGAGCCCGTTCGTTTCCCTTCTGGCCAAGTATATGCGAAAATCCCCGGTTGCCAAGGGTAAAGCGGCCGGGAAGAGGTTTTAGGGGAAAATGGGGGGATGGAGAGAGTCCGGGGTGATTTGGAAGGATTCACTTACATGATGGGCGGATGGTCCGAAATCCGATACGTAGCAATACCGGCGTGTTCCATACTCATAACAAGGTGCAATCAAAAAGGGACGATCCCCTGCAATCTGGTGTTCCGCCGTAGGGGCGAGGCGTGCCTGGCCCGCACAACAATACTCAGCCGCGTTCAAAGGGGCCCGAAAGCGACCCGTAGGGCGAGGCATGCCTCGCCCCTGCCACCCGCTCTTAAAGGAATACAGCGGTACTCATTAGGGGCTGTTTCCAAAAACGGAATTTTTTCCAAGATCGAGGAGGCCGCGGCTTTGAATCCGCGGGAATAGTTGATCTATTTTGAGGAATTCAAAGCAAGGCCGACACCCAGGATCCACCGCCTAATGTTCGGCCGAGTCCCTAGGCCGTCCGGCAGGCCGCTTCCGGCCTCGATTTAGGTGTCAGACTTGGGAGGGTTTCAGCATGATCGAATTGAGGTTGAAGGCCAGAATCATGATCCACTTCATATGGGAAAGGAAGCGACCCCTTGCGGCATGCTCAATTCATCTCGTTGGTGATGGTTTTTTCGCCGGAAAACATCATCTCACCCTGATTTCTCAGGGCCAACGAGGTTTTCCTTTTTTTTGACGGTGAGTTCATGCGTAGGGCATACCCTTGACAGACCAGTCCGGTCGGTTTAACTTTGGGGGATGACCGTCCCGTCACATAAGGGTGAAGCGGCCAAGGGGAACTCAGCTCATCACGCGAATGACGATTATTATTCAAGAACGGACCAAAAAAGCCCGGGTGGCGAGCCATGTCCCAGGAACCACAACCGACCGTTCCACGGATTCTCGTCGTGGAGGACGAATACGTAATCGCCGCGGATCTGGTGGCTCGCCTGGAACGGCTGGGCTACGCCAACGTGGCCCACGCGGCCGACGGCGAAGCCGGCATCCAATCAGCCCTGAAGGAAAAACCGGACTTGGTTCTGATGGATATCCATCTGGGCCAAGCGCTGGACGGCATCGCGGCGGCCGAAATCATCCGGTCCCGGATCGGCTCGCCGGTGGTATTTCTTACCGCCTATGCCGACGAGGAACGCCTGAAGCGGGCCCAACTGACGCAACCCTTCGGTTATCTGCTTAAACCCTTCCAGGACCGCGACCTTCATGTAGCCATCGAAATGGCCCTGTACGCGTCCCGGATGGAAAGCGAACGCCGCCGGGCCGAAGATTTGATGCGGATCCAACGGGATCTGGGCGCGGCTTTTTCCTCGCAAACCAGCCTGGCTGAAGTTCTGGACACGGCCCTGGATACGGTCACCCGGATTGATCCCATTGACCGGGCCGGTCTTTATCTGCGGGACCCGGGAACGGGCGAATTCCTGCTCGCGGGCCAACGGGGGCTTTCCGAAAACTTCGCTCGGGATGCTCGTTCTTATCCGGCCGAATCCAAACAGGTCCGGTTCATCATGGCCGGTCAACCGGTGTTCCAGGCGTATAGCCAGTTGGAAGCCGCCAACCCGGAACTGATTCAACAAGCGGGTCTGAGGGCCATCGGCGTTATTCCGCTGGCTCACGACGGTCAGGTGATCGCCAGCCTGAATGTGGCATCCAGCCGGTCCGATGAAATCACCCCCTATGCCCAGCATGCCCTGGTGAGCATGGCTCATCTGCTGGCCGGCGTCATTGCCCGGCTTCGAACTCAGGAGGCTTTGCGGGCCAGCGAAGGCAGATACCGCCGTTTGTTCGAGGACGCGGTTTTGGGCATTTTCCGCACATCGCCAAAAGGCCGGATTATGGAAGTGAACCCGGCCTTCGCCCGCATGTTCGGGTACGATTCTCCGGCTGATCTGGTGGCGGATATCGGCGATCATGTGGAGCGTTTATATGCGGACCCCAACATCCGAAACCAAGCGGTTTACGAAACCGTTCACGAAGGCGGCCGGTTGGGAACCGAAACCTGGGGCCGGAGAAGGGACGGGACGGTTTTTCCCGGCAAACGGTACAGTTGGGCGGTCCGGGATGATTCGGGCCGGGTGATTCATTTGGAAGGCTTTGTCGAAGACATCACCGAACGGAAGCAGTACGAAAACGTTCTTCTGGAAAACGAAAAGCGGCACCGCCAGATTCTGGACGCCATCCCCGATCCGGTGCTCGTGTACGATCGGGACGGCCGGGTCACATACATGAATCAAACCGCGGTGGAAACTTATGGGTACCACCCGGACGAAGTATTGGGCACCCGCTTTCTCACGTTCATCCCCCCCGAAGAGCGGGTTGCTTCGTGGACCGCCTGGGAACAAACACGCGCGGGTTCTTCGATATTTCTCGATACCCGGCGGATGACCAAAGACGGGCATCCCTTGGATGTCCAGCTTAAAACCGCCGCCCTGATCGATGGCCGGGGGGACTTCAAGGAAGGGATCGTTCTTCATCGGAACGTTACTCAGTTGAAAAAAACCGAGGCCGCCCTGATTTCCAGCGAAGAACGGTACCGGTCCATACTGGCCGGGATTCAGGAAGGGTATTACGAAGTGGACCTGGCCGGAAATATTACCTTCCTGAACCAGGCGCTGGTCCGAATCTTGGGCTGCCATGATCCGAAAGAAGTGATCGGCCTGAACAATCGAACGTTCATGGATGAAGAAATGGCCAAAACGGTTTACCGCGCCTTCAACGAAGTGTACACCATTGGCCGCCCGAACCTTGGATTTCATTGGACGTTGCGGCGGAGGGACGGCGCCGTCTGCCCCGTGGAGGCGTCCGTGGACCTGCTTCGGGACGCCAAGGGCCATCCGTATGGCTTTCGCGGAGTCATCCGGGACGTAACCGAACTGGCCAAGGCCCAGGAAGAAAAAAACCGGCGGGAACGGTTCCAGGGGGCGTTGGCCACCGCCGGAGCCGCCTGCCATGAACTGAACCAGCCCCTTCAGACCGTCCTGGGGCTTACCGAACTGGCGCTGTTGACCCTTCCGGTCGATGATCCCAATCGGGATCACATGGAACGGATTCTCGAACAGGCCCGGCGTATGGCCGGAATCACGCAGCGGCTTAAAAGCATCACCCGGTTCGAGGCTAAGCCGTACGTGGGCGATACCACGATTTTGGACCTGGAAAAAGCATCGGCCAAGAAACCGGAAATGGACTGAGCTTCCGGCTCCACCCCCTTGATTTTTTCCTTTTAAGAGTTAATTTTATTAAAGGCGGGTTCAACCAAGGAGGCCAGGGCCATGGGAAACTGTTCCATTTCCGGCGAGACCATCCGCGATTTTTTGACCGGTCGGAGCGTGCCCGATTCGGACGACGAACAGATTCGGCAAGGCATTGAACGCCTTCTGGTGACGAACAAGGGATACCTCGCCGAGGAAATCGAAGTGGACCGGCGGTTCGAACTGGACCTGGACGGCCGGAAGTGGGACGGCGTGGCCGGGTTGGTGGTTCGGATCAGGGATCATCCGTTCATGCATATTTCCTGTCATCGGGGGTCCATCGTGACTCGGGAACATGAATCTCTGGCGGCGTCGCGTTTGGCGTACGACGTGGTGGTCCCGTACACCGTAGTGACCAACGGCCAGGAAGCGGAACTTCTGGATACCCATACCGGACGGGTGGTGGCTGAAGGTTTGGAGGCTTTGCCTACGCGGGATCAGGCCATCGAGATGTTGCCCAATTTGGCCTTCGAACCGCTGGCGGCCAAAAAAAGAGAAAAAAACGCCCGCATTTATCTGGCGTACGAAGTGTTCGACTGCCTGAACTTCTGCCGTCCGTAAATCCGGGGCGCCTACTTTCCGGAAGGAAAGAAAAGATTTTTAACCACGGATACCACGGATACCACGGATAATACTAAAACGGTAATCCGTTCGTGTTTTCCGGGGGGTGGGAAGCGTTGACTTCCTGAACTTCCGCCGGCTTTAATCCGGCGAACTCTCTTTTTTGAAAAGAAAGAAAAATATTTTTAACCACGGATTACACGGATACCACGGATAATACTAAAACGGTAAT
>JAGVGV010000467.1 GCA_020056895.1 Deltaproteobacteria bacterium | reverse complement strand
TGCGGGATATCGGATAAATATAACATGGGAATCCACTCAGGCAAGGACGAGCGCCCATATTGGCTTATACCCAGCCGAAATACGTACGGGAACGGGGTGTGGATCCCCTGTGGACTGACTGGGGAAGGAGGGTGGAAGGACTTGGGTTGATAACAACCTACACACAATATCTTGTGGTATATGGGGATAAAAACGGGGTTCTTGCGAGAACGCGGTGAATTTTTATCAAAACCCGGTAAAAACATTAATTTTCATTTTAAATCAAACGGTTATCTAAAACATAATAATTTTGTCAAATTAATATAAATTATAGGTTATTTATGTCCATTTATTCTAAATGATGTCCTAACATACTGGAATGAAAAAGGGATTCCGATTGTTCCGCCGGCCGTTTTTTTTCTGGTTGACAAGGGAAGCGGCACAAGATATAGTGGGACTCGTTGACAGGGACTCAAGATGGCTGAGGGATGAGTCCCTACGGACCATAATCAACCAACACATCCAAAAAAACAAGCACGAACCCATAAAAACCGGCCCGACTCGACAGGCCGGTTTGTCGCGCCGCTTTGAGCCTTTTTCTCGAAGCACACCATATGCCGGGGTCCATGGTTTGGTCCTTTGGCCGAGGAGATATTCATGCCGGATTTGAGGGAAGTACGTCCAGCGGATCGGACGAAAGGCATCGACGCCACGGACATGGCCTTGTTCGTCCGATCGTCCGATGAAAACATCAAGGGTTGGGACCGCCGGAAGATCGTGGACGTACTCCTTCGGGAAACCATGATCGACGAGGATACGGCCAATCTGATCGGCCGCGAGGTGGAAGAGACCATCCTGCGGATCAACCTGAAAAGCATTTCCGCGCCTTTGATCCGGGAGCTGGTCAACGCCAAGCTTCTGGAGTACGGCCGCGAAGATATCCGGCGTCAGCACACCCGGCTGGGCATGCCGATTTACGACGTGGAACGGCTCATCCTCCAGCAGAACAAGGAAAACGCCAACATCCCGCACGGTCCCGAGGCCACCAATCTGACTCTGGCCGAAACCATCAAAAAGGAATTCGCCTTTTTGAACGTGTTCGAGCAGGAAGTGGGCGACGCCCACATGGCCGGCGAAATCCATCTGCACGACCTGGGGTTTATCGACCGGCCGTACTGCAGCGGCCAGTCCCTGGAATACATCAAAAAGTTCGGGCTCAGCCTGCCCAACGCCCTGTCGCTGGCCAAGCCGGCCCGCCACGCCGAAGTGTTGCTGGCTCACATGGTCAAGTTCGCGGCGGCGCTCCAGTCCAATTTCGCCGGCGCCATTGGCTGGGACGCGGTAAACCTCTTTTTCGCGCCGTACTTGAAGGAATTGGACGACCGTCAGGTCCGCCAACTGGCCCAGATGATGATCTTCGAATTCAGCCAGCAGGCGGTGGCTCGGGGCGGCCAAGCCATTTTTTCGGATATCAACCTCTATTGGGAAGTGCCGGACCACTTCGCCGACGTACCGGCCATCGGCCCCGGCGGGGAATACGTGGTTAACCCCGACCCGGTGACCGTGGGCCAAAAGCCATACCTGACTTATTCCGACTTTGAAAAACAGGCCCAGCGGTTCGTTTGGGCGCTGTTCGAGGTGTATCTGGAAGGCGATGGCGCGGGCCGGCCTTTTTTCTTCCCCAAGCCCCTGGTTCACATCACCGAAAAGTTTTTCCGCACGCCGGGCCACATGGAATTTCTAACTCTGATCGCCCGCGTGGCGGCGGAAAAGGGCAACACTTATTTCGTGTTCGACCGGGGAGGGACGGCCAAGATTTCGGAATGCTGCCGGCTTTCCTTCAAACTGGAAAAATCCGATCTGGAAGACGCCAAAACCCCCTGGCGGATGCGGTATTCGGCCATCCAGAACGTTACCGTGAACCTGCCCCGGATTTCCTATGAGGCGAAAGGGGACGACGTTCGGTTGTTCGAACTGGTCCAACGCCGCATCGAACTGGCGGTTCGGGCACATCTGCAGAAAAAGGCCTTCATCGAACGGCTTTTGGAACACGGCGAAAAGGGGCCCTTGGCCTTGTTGGGTATGGATCGGGATGGGGAGCGGTATTTGCGGATGCACCGGGTAAGCTACCTGGTGGGCATGGTGGGGCTGAACGAAATGGTCCAGCATCACCTGGGCAAACAGCTCCACGAAGACGATTCGGCCATTCATTTCGGCCTCAAGGTGATCGCGTACATGAAGATTCTGTGCGACAAGTATTCGAAAAAGCACGGAATGCACTTCGTTCTGGAACAAACTCCGGCCGAAAGCACCGCGTACCGCTTCGCCAAGCTGGATCTGGTCCACTTTCCCAAAGAAACCCTGGCCGTGGTCAAAGGCAATCCGGACATCAATGAAATCTACTACACCAATTCCACGCTGTTCAACGTGGGCGCCCAGCTTAACCCCATTGAACGGGTGAAGTTGGAAGGCCGGTTCCATCCCTTGATCGAAGCCGGCGCCATTACCCACGTTTGGCTGGGCGAATCGAGGCCTTCGGCCGAATCCCTGGCCAGTTTCGTGGTTAAAACCTTCCGGTGGACGAAAAACGACCAGATCGCCTTTTCGCCCGAATTTTCCAACTGCCGCATGTGCGGCCGGACCTACCGGGGGCTGTTGGATTCC
>JAGVGV010000358.1 GCA_020056895.1 Deltaproteobacteria bacterium | reverse complement strand
TTCAATGATCCAATAAGCCCGCCTGGCCACCCGAAACAGCCCTTACACCGAAACATATTGACTTTTTTCAATTTTTGTATTAGAAAGATAACCTTTAGGAGTCAAATATGGCAAGACGTTTGTTAATTCCATTAGGGTATTTTTCCATTGAATCAAACACATTTATTCGATTGTTAACGGAACAATATACCCACCGGATAAACTACCTGAAAGAGTTGTTAAAGTTGTTAAAAAAGCATATAAAAATGAATTCTATATTGCAAAAAAATTAGGAAAGAATTTAAAAATTGAAATACCCTACATATTTGAAGTGAAAACTTTGCCTGATACTGATTTGATATTACTTTTTAAAAAAAGTCCAATCATGCTTCAAACTATTCAACGATGGAATGATTGCTTTTTCTAATTGCTTTGTTGTTGAAAATGAACAAGTTGGAATTTTATCAATTCCATATGGAACATACTGGAAAAGAAGTGGAGAAAAAAACTATATACTAACTGAGGAGTCAACCAAAAAATTTACTAGTTTCTATGAAGAAGTATTTCCTATTGTAAATATGGATGATTTCGCGCTTAACAGGTTTAATTTTGCTGATTTTCGTCCAATGATGGTCGATAGGTTAGTTGATTATGTAATTGCTTTGGAATACCTTTTCGTTCCCGGAAACATAAACTCAGAAATTTCTTACCAGTTTAGAACAAACGCCACAGCGCTATTAGGAGAACACTTACCAATGGAAAAGAAGAAAAGACTATTAAATTTCTTCAACGAGATATATGGCTCTCGCTCCCAGATTGTTCACGGTGGTCAGCCAAAAATTAAAAAAAAGATAGAAACTGGTCATCCAGAATTACTGGAGCTAATTATTGCGCCAATCCGTAAAGTTCTTAGACATAGTATTCTCTATTTTTATTATGAAAATTGTCTCGAAAATAAGAATAAGGAAAAAAGAAGAATCCTTATAGAAGATAAATTGCTCAATCAAGGAAAAGGGATAAACACAAAAAAAACGGAGAAAAAACTTAAATTAATCCTGCCGGAAATAATGGAATATATTGTTTTGCCTTCAGAGATTGAACCAATAAAATAGGAAACCGTGAATCCCCATAAGCCTGTTCAATAGAATCATGCATATTTAACGGTTAACCGTCTGGGGGACGAAACATCGTCCCCCAGGCGTACCGGCCGCCCGTCCTACGGTCCTACCAGAGGGAGCCGGCGGAGACGGTGATGTCCTGGCCGGTGATGCCAAAGGCTTCTTCCCGGCACAGGTACGCCGCCAGAGCGCCGATTTCCTTGGGCTGGATCATGCGTTTCTGGGGGGTCTGAGCAATGGTGTCGGCGATGTACGCTTCGCCCGAGGCCATGTTGCCCGTGGTGGCGATGTCGTTCATCCACTTCTTCTGAAAGTCGGTCTGCACCCAACCCGGGCTGATCGAGTTGCACGACACGTTGAATTCGGCGCCTTCCAGGGCCAGGCAACGGGTCAGACCCAACACGGCGGCCTTGGACGCGCAATACGCGCCCGAAGTCAACGCGCCCACCGAAGCGGCGGTGGAGGCGATGTTGACGATCCGGCCCCATTTGCGTTCCAGCATGCCGGGCAGAACCAGCTTGGCCACGCGGAAGGGACCATTGGCGTTGACGTCCATCACTTTGAGCCACAGGGCTTCGGAATGGCCCACGATCACGTGTTCGGCGGTGATGCCGGCGGCGTTGGCCAGAATGTCCACCTTGCCGAATTCCTTCATGGCCAGTTCAAAGAACTTTTCGCACGATTCGGTCGAGCAAACGTCGAGGTCCGCGGCCACGACCTTGCCGCCGAAGGCTTCCAGTTCCTTCTTGGTGTTCATCAACTGTTCTTCGCCCGGGAGAAAAGCCAGTTCGCCCTTGGCGAGCTTGCCTTCGTGTTTGGCCAACAAAGAGCCGATAATCAGGCTGGCGCCCCGTTCGGCGAAGGCCAGCGCCATGGCCCGGCCCATGCCGGAGGCGCCGCCGGTGACCATGGCCACGCGGCCTTCCAGGTACCGTTCGTTCATGTCTCGATTCCTTTCTCGTTATCTCGTTCGTGTCTATCGAGCGCCGAATTGTCGGCTCTTGTCCAACCCCAGGCGGCCAAGAGTTTCGGCCGTGGGCCGGCCGCGCTCGTCCCATCCGCGCACCCGGTAATAATCGGCGCGCAGAAAGTTCATGTCTTCTTCGCTGATACGGCGGCCCGCATGGGGTCCGCCGGGCAGAGGTTCCTCGACGAACCGGCGGGGCAGCCGGTCGTGGCTGGGATCAAACCCTTCGCGGTTGTTGAACAACCGGGTCTGGTTCCAGATCCGTTCGCCCAAGGCGTCGAAGAACGGAGCTTCGTACTTCTTGCCCGTGGCGGCGGACAGGAGCCGGGCATAGCTTTCGGCCGTAACGCCAAAGCCGCCGAAGTCGCATTTCACCAAAGCGTCGGTGCCGGCCAGGTAGTTCTGGAGGCCGTAGAGCATCAGAGCCTTTTTATCGAGGCCGTAGGTGTCCACGGGCTGGTCCTCGAAAAGCCGGCCGCCCACTTCGTACGCCACCATGAACCCGCGCTGGTGGCAGCCGCCCCGGTCCGCGGTCATGTACGCCAGGCCCATGCCAGGGATGCCTCGAGGGCCCCAGGCCGGGCTTTCCAGGCCCTTGACATGCACGGCGAAATCCTCGGCGCCGTGGCCGATGGCCTTGGCCGCACGGGCCACGCCTTCCGCCAGGGTCTTGCCCAAGGGGCCGGTTTTATGGGCAATGGCCCGGATCAGGTATTCGGCGCCCTCGACGCTCCCGAATTCGAACTTGATGCCGGCCGGAGGCTGGATCAAGCCCTTTT
The DNA here is from genome assembly GCA_020056895.1 of Deltaproteobacteria bacterium. Taxonomy (GTDB): domain Bacteria; phylum Desulfobacterota; class Desulfarculia; order Adiutricales; family JAGVGV01; genus JAGVGV01. The sequence goes on along the minus strand of JAGVGV010000358.1, from coordinate 13,381 downwards.
CCGCCGCTTCGAAGGCGAACCCGACCACGCCGCCGGCGGACATGCTGTCGATCCCCAACTGGTCGCAGAGTTTGACCAGGTGGGCCACGGCGCGGATATCGTAGATGCACAAATTGGTGCCGATCATGGCCGCCGATTCGTATTCCACGATGTCGGTAATGAAGGTGGCGTGCTTGCCCGTACGGACCGCGCCCATCTGGCTGCAACGGATGGGGCACGCGAAGCAGGCGGCCTTGCCCAGGAACAGGTGCTTGGTCTGGCCCGCGTCGCCCACCTTGTCGGCCTGGTCGTCCACCTGGTCCTGGTAGTTCCGGTGGGGGATCAGGCCCACTTCGTTGGCCCAGGGAACGGCGAAGGAGGTGCCGGTGGCGGTCAGGGCCGCGCAGTCGCCGCAGGCGGCGATGTCTTTATTGGCGACGGCCACCGCTTCATTGAACGCGGCCGGATCATTCACCCGGACCAGCCGGGAGCCCTTGACGGCGATGGCTTTGAGGTTCTTGGAGCCCATCACCGCGCCGGCGCCGCCCCGCCCGGCCTGGCGGTTGAATTCACAGGAAATCAGGGCGAAGCGGACGCGGTTTTCGCCCGCCGGGCCAATGGTCACAACCTTGGCTTCGGGCTCGCATAGTTCCGCTTTCACGGCCTGGTTGGCGTCCAGAGCGTCCTTGCCCCATAGGGACCCGGCCGGCCGGAACTGAACCCGGTCGTCCTCGATCCACAAGTACACGGGGAATTCGGACCGGCCCCGAATAATCAGGCCGTCGTACCCGGCGTATTTGATTTCGGGACCGAAATACCCGCCAAAGTAGGAATCGAGAAAGGTCCCGGTCAGCGGCGACTTGGTCACCACGCAGGCCCGCATGGACGGAGCCATGGTGGCGGTCAGAGGGCCGGTGAGAAACATCAGCACGTTTTCGGGGCCCAGGGGGTCCACGCCGGCCGGAGTCAGGTCGTACAAAAGTTTGGCGCCGAAGCCTTTGCCGCCGACGAATTCGTCTTTCAGCCAGTCCGGCACGGGCACGGGTTCAGCGGTCTGGCGCCCAAGGTCCACCATCAGGAAACGGCCCATGTACCCGTCATGCATGGCAGTCACCTCCGGCGTTCGCTTCCGGCGGGGGGCAAATGAATTCCAGAGCGCCGGTGGGGCAAGCGGCCACGCACAGGGGCTGACCGTCGCACAGATCGCATTTTCTGGATTTCTTGATTTCGGGATCCACGTGGATCACGCCGATGGGGCAGAATTTGGCGCACGTGCCGCAACCCACGCAGGTTTCCAGGTTCACCACCTTGGCGCCGGTCGCTTCGTTGACGCTGATGGCGCCCACCGGGCAGGAGTTCATGCAATAGGCGTTCTGGCACTGCTCGCAGACCACCGGAAAATGGTACAGATTTTCGCTCTCGTGCCGGATGGCCAGCACGGCGCGATGGGGGTTGTACCCCCCCGCCAGCCGCTGGGAACAAGCAAGCTGGCAGAGGGAACAACCGGTGCACAAGTCGAAATGAGTCTTCACGAATCCAGTCTGGTTCATACTCGTCGGTGATCCTCGTTCACCCGTCTGGCTACTTGATCCAGCGGGGTTTGATGAACTTGAAGTCCAGGTAGGGTTTGGTGGGCGGATCGGTGTAAATGGTCACCATTTCGCCGTCCTGAACCTGATAGTGGCCAATGGGCACATCGCCGCCGGCCCGCATCACGTGTTCCGCGTCCCATTTCCACATGCCGGTTTCGCCTTTGTACCCTTGGGTGGCGATGTATTGATTGACTTCCTTCAGCTTGGTTTCGTCGCCCACGGCCGCCACGGCGGCGGCCCAGGCCTTCACGCCGCTGTAGGCCGCCCAGGAACCGGCCTGGGGACGGTGGCCGTAGATTTTTTCAAACTTGTCCACCCAGGCCTGCGCTTCGGGCGTGGGGGCCTTGGGGGTGGGCATGGCGGTGGGGACTTCGCCGATCAGGCCGTCGGCTTCCTTGCCCATGGTTTCCACCACTTCGCGAGGAACAATGCTGTACCCGTAGCTCAGGATCGAGCTGGTGGGGGCTTTCATGAACTGGCGGAAGAAGGTGATCACTTCCTGAGCGGAAACGATTTCCACGTGGATGATGGCCGGGTTGATCTTGCGGATGGTGGTCAGGATCGGACCCCATTCCCGGGTTCCGTAGGGCACTTTTTCCTTAAGCGCCACTTCCCAGCCTTTTTCCTTGAAGTTCTTTTCCAGGGTGTCGCCCACTTCCTGGCCCCAGGCGTCGTCGGCGTGAATGATCACGACCTTTTTGTTGGGGTATTCGTAGGGCAACGCCATCAGCACGCGGAACATGCTGGCGGCCTGGTTGATACCGGTATCGGTGAGTTGGAAGATGTTGGCGAAATCGGCCGGGTTTTCCTTGAACACGTCCACCGCGGCCTGGGAACCGTCATCGGCGAAGAAGGGGGCGTCGTACTTGCCGTACGCCCGGATGTCCTGGCCCCAGCCGGCCCAACCGGCGTGGACGGACATGACCTTTTCCTGGCCGCACAGATAATCGGCGCCCTGCATCACCCGTTCCGGGGCGAATTCCTGGGTGTCGAACCGTACGGGCACGAGTTTTTTCTTCAGAAGGCCGCCGGCTTCGTTGATCTCGTCGATGGCCATCTTGATGCCCTTCCAATAGTTATCGCCGGTGTCCGTGTACGGGCCCGTCATGGCCAGCGGCACGCCCACCTTGATCTCCTGGGCAAAAACCGGAACCGCCACCAACAGACCGAGCAACAAAGCCATGGCCCACAAACCCAAACGCTTCATCATGTTCCTCCTCTCACCTGGTTCATCCGTGTCCAAAGAAAAAAACAGCCTCAATACCTACTTCATTCTTCCCCCGGCCCGAGCCCCTCTTCCCCCCAGGTTGAACAGGGAACGAATCAGGCCCACCACGCCGTCGGGAAGCGCCAACACCAAAATCAACACCATGGCTCCCAGAATCAGCGGCCGATACGAGCCCACCGGAGCCAGCATTTCATTGATGGTCACCGTAAAAAACGCGCCCAAAACCGCCCCCGGATACTGCCCCACCCCGCCGATGACCAGCATGATCATGAGCGTTACGAACAGGTCGATACCCAGCATCCGGGTGGAGAGCATGCCCACGTAGTGGCCGTAAAAACCACCGATCATGCCCGTCAGGAACGACGTCAGGGCGAACACCATCAATTTATATCTAAGCGCGCTCACGCCCAGAGCCCGCGCGAAATCCTCGGAATCCTTGAGGGTTAGGAAAGCCGTCCCCCAATGGGACATGATCACCAGAATGATGATCAGCGAACAAATGACCGCCACCACCAGGGTCAGATAGAAAAAGGGGATGGGCTCGGCGTTTTGAAACGTATAGCCGAAAAGGCTGATCGGAGGAATCGTCAGGAGGCCCTGGGCTCCCCCCGTGCCGATCGCCCGGCCCATGTTGCTTTTCAGGAAAGGCGCCAGGATCATATGGACCGCGAAGGTGACCAGGGCCACGTACGCCCCTTTGAGCCGAAGGCAGGGAAGCGCCACCAATACGCCCACGGCCGCGGCAACGGCGCCGGCCAGAAACGTGGAGATGATCGGCGGCACGCCCAGGCGAAGGGAAAAAATGGCCGAGGCATACGCGCCGATGACGAAAAAGGCGACCTGGCCAAAGGAAAAAATCCCGGCGAAACCCATGATGAGGTCCCAGCACGAAGCCACCACGGACCAGATCAGGCACATGATGAGAATGTGCATGATCACCTTGGACCCGCCGAAAAAGATCGGGAGCAGGGCCACCAGGCCGAAGACCACCGCCATAATCAGGATTCTGCGTTTGCCGTCCATCGGATCAACCCCACTTTCCCATCAAGCCCTGGGGCCGGATGGCCAACGTGGCCAACAGCACGCCGAACAGGGCGAACTGCACCCAGGTCAGGCCGAACATCCAGCCCACGAAGGCCTCGAGCATACCCATGATGAAGGCCGCGTACAGGCTGCCCCGAATGCTGCCCATGCCGCCAAAGGCCGTGATGACCCAGGCCTTCACCAGAATGTCCCACCCCTGGTTGGGGGAAACGAAGTATTTCTGGGAAAGCAGAATCCCGCCCAAACCCACCATGACCGTGGAAATGGCGAAGGTGGCGGCGAAGATTTTGTCGCGGGGGATGCCCACGATCTGGGCGCCGTTGGGGTTCTGAGCCACCGCCTGGACCGCCAGCCCCACCCAGGTGTTGTTCAGCACCCAGCGGAAGGCGAACATGCCGCTTACGGACAGCACGAAAATGGCGATGTCCTGCCAGGAAACGATCACCGGCCCCACGGTTAGGCTGCCTTCGACGATGACGGGCAGAGACTTCACCCGGGCGCCGTACGTGATCTGGAACAGGTTGTCCATCAAAAGGGCCAGCCCCAAGGTGAGCATCATCACCTTGACTTCCCAGCTGGACCAGCGCCGAAGAGGCGCCACGATGGCCCGTTCGACCACGTACCCAAACAACAGCAGGGCCGGCACCGCCAACACGAGCACGGTGACGTATCCGCCGAAAATCTTGAACGACAAAATGGAAAAGGCGAGATACCCGCCCAGGCTGTAAAACGAACCGTACGCGAAGTTGAACACCTTGGACACCCCGTACACCAAGGTCAACCCCACCGCCATGAGCGCGTACACCGATCCGTTGATCATGCCGCTGATGATGACGTCGATCACTTCCAAATGCCCGCCTCCTTAGATCCCCCGGCTCCCCGGCCGATCACATCCCAAGGAAAATCTCCTTCATGTGTTCGCTGGATAGAACCTTTTCCTTGTCACCCTCGAAGGTGATCATCCCCTCTTCCAACACGTAGATCTTGTCGGCCATTTCCGCGATCTTGGGGATGTTCTGCTCCACCACCAGAATGGTCTTGCCCTGCTTGTTGATCTCCTTGATGATCCGAAAGACTTCCAACCGTAGGTTGGGCTGCAAACCCAGGGAAGGTTCATCCACCGCCAATAAATCCGCGTTGGACATGAGTCCCCGGGCAATGGCCAGCATCCGGCCCTCGCCGCCGCTCATGGTCGAAGCGAGTTGCTTTTTCCGTTCGGCCAGGCGGGGGAACAGGGTGAAAACCATGTCCAGGTTTTCCTTCAGGTGGGGCCGGGCCGCCCGGGAAAAAGCCCCCAGCTTCAGGTTTTCCTGAACGGTCATGAAGGGGAACAGCTCGCGGTTTTCGGCGATGTACGTAATGCCCATGCTCACCAGCCGCGACGTGGACATGCCGGTGATGTTCTGCCCCTTATAAAGGATGTTCCCCTTGACCGACCGGACCAGACCGCAGATGGATTTGAGCAGCGTGCTCTTGCCGTGGCCGTTGGGCCCGAGCAACACCACCACCTGGCCCCGGGGGACCTCCATGTTGATGTCCTCGAGCACGTGAAATTCGCCGTAATAGGCGTTGAGCTTCTCAATTTTCAGCATAGGCGTCACCCAGGTAGCACTGGATCACTTTGGGGTTGGCGGTCACCTCAACCGGGTCGCCGCAACAGATTTCCGTGCCGGTTTCAATGATCAGGAGGGTTTTGGTCAGTTCGGTGAGCACCTTCATGAAATGTTCGATGATGATGATGGTGATCCCAAGGTCCTGATTGATCTTTTTGATCAGGTCCATGAGCTGCTGGATTTCCTTGAAGTTCGACCCGGCCATGGGTTCATCCAGCATCAGGATTTTGGGCTTGGTGGCCAGGGAGGCGCCGATCATCAGCCGCTTTTTGCCCAAAAGATTGAGCTGTTCGGTGGGGCGGTCCTTCTGGTCGGTCAGGCTTACGAAATCGAGCATTTCGCTGGTGTACGCCCGATCGTACCCGCCGGGACAGCCGAAACGGCTCCCCACGTCCACGCATTCGCCCACCGTGAGGCTGGCGAAAATCTGAGGCACCTGGAAGGTGCGGGCGATCCCCATGTGCGCGATTTTGTGGGGCGGCAGACCGGCGATCTCCCGGCCTTCGAACTCGACCCGGCCCTCGAAGGGATACACTCCGGTCAATAGGTTATACACCGTGGACTTGCCGGCGCCGTTGGGCCCCGCGATGCCGAAAATCTCCCCTTCCTTTACTTGGAAGCTGAGATTGTTGACGGCCACCAACGCGCCGAAACGCTTGGTCAGGTTGGAGGCCCTGAGAAGAACCCTTTCAGCCATGATCCCAAACTCCCCCTTGGGTGCCAAACCTCCGGAATTCCCTGGCTCCTGGGTCAGCGGTGAACCGCTGGGGAAGGCGTCTCCCCGCCAAGGAATTGCAGGTAAAAGGACCGGGTGTGCTGGAAATGCTCCCGGGCCAGCCGCTCGGCCAAATCGCCGTCTCTTTTTCCGAACGCCTCGATCAACTGGTCGTGTTCGTTTATGGATTCCATCACCCGGCCGGGAACCAGAAAGGTGATCCGGAGCATGTTGGCCATCTGGATGCTGTCGTACAGGTTCCGGATGAGCCCCACCAGCCGCGCGACCCCGCAGGCGTTCACGATATGCTCGTGGAACCGTTTGTCGGCCACGGCGTAGTCGAGTTGCCCATGCCGGAAATCGAACATGTATCCTTTCAGTACTTCAATGTCGGCCGGCGTAAGCTGAACGGCGGCCAGACGGGCGGCGAGTCCTTCGAGCACTTCCCGGATCAGCAGCACTTCGACCACTTCGTCCCGGCTCCAGCGGTGGACGAAGGCTCCCCGGCCGGAAATGAACTGCACCAGGCCTTCCTTGGAAAGCTGGTTCAGGGCTTCGCGGACGGGCGTACGGCTGACGCCCAGTTCGCGGGCCAGTTCGGATTCCTTGAGGGGCGCGCCGGGCGGAAAATGTCCGGTGGAAATACTTTCCCGGATGATCCGGTAGGCCTCGGCCTTCAGGTTGCGAACGGTCTTGATCGGTTTCATCATAAGGTGAACCCTGGCCGGTCGATGGCGCCTTTTCATCAAGGTCGCCAACCCGAAAGATGATGGGACGCACGGTTTCGGCCTTTAGCTGTGGGCCCGGGCCGGTCCGCCCTTTTCACTTTGTCCTTTTCGTATGCGTATACACATACAATCCGCCGGTCGTCAAGAAAAATTTCACTCCCCCTTCTCCCGATTTTCTCCCACGTTTTCGCAATAATATTATTATTACAATAGTATTAAATAGTTATCAAATAAACGCATCCCCCGTTTTTTTTGGCCCGTGTTCAAAAAACCATTGACAGGGTGGGGTAAGCATGGTATTACCCTGTATACAATTTCGTATACATGAACAAGCGGCCTCCCGCCCCAGCCAACCGGCCCCGCGGGAAGGAGACGAAGCGGTCCAAAACCACACCGCTTCCCGCCGGAAGAGAACAGGGGGCGACCGGGAAGGACCGGGGTCGTTCCAAGCCGGCTCCCCGGTAACCCCATAACGACGGCACGGACCCAATCGAGGTCCGGACGACCAAAGTTCACCATGCACCATGCTCCCCAAGCATGAAGGAGGACCGAACGAATGAACCCCAAGTACGACGCCATCGTGATCGGCGCCGGTATCATCGGCGGCTGCGTCGCTTTTGAACTCTGCAAAAAGGGATACAAAACCCTGTCCGTGGACAAGCTCCCGGCCGCCGGGTACGGTTCCACCAGCGCCTCGTGCGCCATTGTCCGGGCCCACTATTCCACCCGTGACGGCGTGGCCATGGCCTATGAAGGCTTCTTTTATTGGAAGGAATGGGAAAAGTACTGCGACTGCCAGGACGAAAGCGGCTTCGCCAAATTCCGCAACACCGGCTCCCTGATGTTCAAGTCCCAGGGCCACGACTGGAAAAAAGTGCTTCGCAATTACAAGGCCGTGGGCGTGGAGCACGAGGAATGGACGCTGGACCAGGTCCGTCAGCGCATCGGCATCTATGACACCAGGGAACACTGGCCGATCCGCCGTCCCGAGGACGACGCGTTCTGGACTGAACCCACCAAGGAACTGGAAGGCGCCATCTATTGCCCCGGCGGCGGGTTCATGAGCGATCCGCAGCTTTCCTGCCACAACGCGCAGCGGGCGGCCGAAGCCAAGGGCGGGGCCTACCTGTTCAACGCCGAAGTGGTGGAAATCCGCAAGGCTGACGACCGCGTGGCGGGCATCACCCTCAAGGACGGCCGTCAGTTCGACGCGCCCATCGTGGTCAACGTGGCCGGCCCCCATTCCTTCGTCATCAACCGGTTGGCGGGCGTGGAAGACGGCATGAAGATCAAGACCCACGCCCTTCGGCATGAAGTGCATCACGTGCCCTCCCCGGCCGGCTTCAACTTCGACAAGGACGGCCTTCACACCTCCGACGGCGACAACGGTATTTACTTCCGTCCGGAAGTGGGCAACATGATCCTGGTGGGCAGCGAAGACCCGGCCTGCGACAAGCAGGAATGGATCGACGACCCGGACAACTTCAACCGCCAGATCACCGACGCCCAGTACAAGGCTCAGGTGTATCGCCTGGCCAAACGGATCCCCTCCCTGGGCATCCCCGACAAGAAACAGGGCGTGGCCGATCTGTACGACTGCTCCAGCGACTGGATTCCGATCTACGACAAGTCCGACCTTAAGGGCTTCTACATGGCCATCGGTTCCAGCGGGAACCAGTACAAAAACGCCCCCGTGGCCGGCGGGATGATGGCCGACATGATCGACAAGATCGAAAAAGGCCACGATCACGACAAGGACCCGATCCAGTACACCCTGCCCCATATCGGGTTGACCATCGACACGGGCTTTTTCTCCCGGCTCCGGGAAATCAATCCCGATTCGAGCTTTTCCGTCAACGGCTGACGTTTCCCGTATATCCCCGGACTCACCCCCCCCGGCTTTCCGCCGGGGGGGCCCCGGGACCGCCCCCCACGTATCCTGAAAATCCTACCCCCCTCCAATGGGGTCCCATGAAAGGTGCCTGAACCGTCGTTTCCGAACCACAACCCCCAACAGCGTTAATAAGGAGGTGCCCCGGGACTCCAGGCCGTTTGAGGATCGGACGCGATTTTCATAATCGTTCAACGAAGATTCAACACCCACCACAGGAGGAACGTGATGCGTTTGGGGAAGCTCGGCGTTTTCGCCGCGATGGCCTTAATCATGGTATTCGTTTTCACCGCCGGGGCCATGGCCCAGGAAAAAGTGTTCAAACTGGGTGTTCAGGGGCCGTTCACCGGTCCTTCGGCCAAGACCGGGGCTGAATTCAAGGGTTCGGCCGAACTGGCCATGGAAAAAATCGGCTATAAGGTTGGCGATTACAAGATCGAATTGGTCTGGATCGATTGCCAGTCCGACCCGGCCAAGGCCACCAGCGCGTACGCCGAAGCGTGCGAGCGGGGCGGAATCCAGGCCGGCGTGCTGAACTGGCACAGCTCGGTGGCGGTGGCCCTGATGGACGTGGCCGCCCAGTACAAGGTGCCCCACTTTTTCGGTTTCGGCGCCACCGAAGTGGTGAACGAAAAGTATCTGAAAGCCCCGGACAAGCAGTATTGGGGCGCCAAAGGCTGGCCCGTGCCGGGGAACCTGATGGCCGGGTACGTGGAAGCCATCAACAACGCGGTGGCGGCCGGCAAGTGGAAGCCCGAAAACAAGAAAGTGGCCATTTACGGCGAGGATTCCGACTGGGGACGGTCCGCCGGCGGCGCCCTGAAGCGTAAGTTCCAGGCCACCGGTTGGGAAATCGTTTCCGAAGACTACTTTCCTTTGACCCAGACCGATTTCGTTCCCCTGTTCAGCAAGTACAAGAAGGCCGGCGTGTCCGTAATGGCCGGCACCAGCACCTCGCCCCCGTCCATTTCCGCCTTCGTGAAGCAGGCCGCGGAATCGGGTTCGAAGGCCATGATCGTGGCCGACGGCCTGGGTTGGATCGGCGACTGGTACAAAATGACCGGTCCGGGTTCGGACGGCGTTTTGGACATGATCCCTCAGCTCACCACCAAGGAAGCCCAGGCTTGGGCCGCGGACGTCAAGGCCAAGAAGGGCTACACCCCCAGCCCCTCTTCGGGCGGTCTGTCCTATGACTACATGAACTTCATGATCAAGGTTTTGCAAAGGACTCTGGAACGGGACGGCAAGCTGGACAAGGAATCCGTGTATAAAACCATGGTGGACGAAGTCAACACCGGCAAGCTGACCTTCAAAAAGGCGGACGGCGCCTTGATTATGAACGAATACCGGTACTTCCCCGAAACCCTGCCCGATCCGGACCTGAGCAAGGACGGGTACTTCTTCCCGGTCATTCAGTACAAGGCGGGCCAGGGAGCGATTGTGTATCCGGACGACTGGAAGACCAAGGAATTCGAAGGCAAGTAACCTCCAGGAGGCCGAGCGCCCCAGAGAGCCGGTGGTCCCTCGAAAAGGGACTACCGGCCGGGGCCTCGCCCCCCAAGCCGAAGGGAACCGGTGATGATGGTCCTCGAAACGCACGATGTGGTCAAAAGGTTCAGCGGACTGGTCGCCGTCAACGAAGTCTCCCTCCATGTGGCCGAAGGCGAAATCGTGGGGCTGATCGGCCCCAACGGCGCGGGCAAAACCACCCTGCTCAACGCCATCGCCGGTCTGGCGCCGCCCACTTCGGGCCGAGTGGTTTTCCTGGGCAAGGAAACCACGGGGTTTCCTCCGGAAAAAATGTGCCACATGGGCCTGAGCCGCACCTTTCAGATTCCCCGGCCCTTCCCGAAAATGACGGCGCTTGAAAACGTGTTGACCGCGGCCGTGTTTGGAAAAAAAGAGCGGGGCGGCGGGGGAGCCAAGACCGATCCCTGGCGGGCATCGAGGGAACTGCTTGAATTCGTGGAATTTCCGGTCAGCGCGGACATCCTTTCCGAAAATCTCAACACGGTGCAGTTGAAAAGGCTGGATCTGGCCCGGGCCCTGGCCAGCTCCCCCAGGCTGCTTCTTCTGGACGAACTGGCGGCGGGGCTGACCGAAGGGGAGCTCAAGGACATTATCCGCATCATTTTCAAAATCCGGGATCGGGGCATCAGCATATTGATGGTCGAGCACATCATGCAGCTCATCATGAGCCTTTGCGAACGGTTGGTGGTCATCCAGTTCGGAACCAAGATCGCCGAAGGTCCCACCCAGGACGTGGCCCGGGACCCCAAAGTGGCCGAAGCGTACCTGGGATCGAGCCATTGATCGCGGCTCGGAAAGGGATGGGAGAAGGACCGATGCTTCTGGAAACCGCCAATCTGAACGCCGGCTACGGCTTTCTGCACATTCTGAGGGATGTTTCCCTGAAGGTGGACGAAGGGGAATTCGTCTGCCTGATCGGTCCCAATGGAGCCGGCAAAAGCACCACGCTCCGGACCATCGCCGGCCTCATCCGGCCCTATGACGGCCGGGTAAGCTTTCGTGGTCAGCCGATCAACGGCCTGGCCGGACACCGGATCACCCAGCTTGGGGTGAGCTACATTTCCGAGGCCATGAACCTGTTCACCAACATGACGGTGCACGAAAACCTGATGATGGGCGCCTATACCATCCGGGACAAGGCCTTTTTACGGAATCAACTGGATTTCGTGTATTCGCTTTTTCCTCGGCTGGAGGAACGTCGGAACCAGTTGTCCGGGACCATGAGCGGCGGCGAGCGGAAAATGCTGGCCATCGCCCGGGGGCTGATGTCCAACCCGAAAATGGTGTTGGTGGACGAACCCTCCTTTGGCTTGTCGCCTCTGATGACCAAGGCGGTCTTCGAGGCCTTGGACCTTTTGAACCGGGAACGGGGCCTGACCATATTGGTGGTGGAACAAAACGTCACCCTGACCTTGGCGGCCACGAACCGGGGGTATGTCATCGAAAACGGCCGGATCGTCCTCGAGGGCCCTAGTCCGGCCCTGGCCGCGGACGAATACGTCCGGCGGGTCTTCCTGGGGATATAACCTTGGGGGGGCGGGGAAGGAACCCGAAATGATCCATTGGTTCAAAGGTTTTTTCGCCTGGCTCCGGACCGCCGCCGGCGTGTCGGTCAGCGCGGCCGTTTTGCTGGCCGCGTTCGCCGCCATTGATCGCGGTCCGTACGTTCTGGTCAACACCGTCGTCATGGGCGGCATGCTCGGGCTGGTGGCCATGGGTCTGGCCATTATCCTGGGCGTGCTGAACATTCCGTCCTTCGTGCATGGGGAATTTTTCATGATCGGCGGTCTGGCCGCCTATTACGTGATCACCCCCATCAAGGACTATCTGTTCGAAAACCCCAGCCCCTTTCTGGCCGTGGTGGGTCCGGTCCTGGCCATCGGCGCGGCCACCTTGGCCGGAGCCCTGGCCGGAGCCCTGGCCGAGCTTCTGGTATTCAGGGAACTAAGGCGCCGGAACCGGGACAACTGGGTCATGAACTGTTTTTTGCTGACCGTGGGCCTCAACGTGATCCTCATCAACGGCCACCAGCTTCTGTTCGGCGCCGATTTCAAGGGCATCGTGAGCTACTGGGAAGGCCGGCCCATCGAACTGTTCGACGTGGCCGTCTCCATGGACCGCTTGTTGGCCTTCCTGATCTCCGTGAGCATCGTGGTGGGGTTCTGGCTGTTCATGAAATACACTCGGACCGGCCGGGCCATCCGTGCGGTGGCTCAGGATGAAACCGGGGCCACCATGGTGGGCATTCCCTTGGGCTGGATCATGACCCTGACCATGGCTCTGGGCTGCGGTCTGGCGGCCGTGGCCGGCGGAAGCCTGTTGTTCATGTATCCTTCGTACCCCACCGTGGGCATGGAGGCCACGTACATGGCCTGGTTCGTGGTTATTCTGGTGGGGCTGGGCCGCGTGTTGGGCGCCCTGGTGGGCGGGTTCATGGTGGCGCTCCTTAAAATCGTGACGCTCGAATACGTGGGGTCGGGCTGGGATTTCGTGGTCCCATCGGCCCTTATCATTCTGGTGCTGATCTTCAAACCCAGCGGCATTTTCGGCTCCGAAGTCCGGGGCGTTCTGGATCAATAAGGGAGAGGGACCATGACCACGGAAACGCCTCAGACCACGTGCCCGGCGCCGGCCCCGATCCTCGGCCGGCTGGGCCTGACCCCCTTGGGCGCCCTAGGGCTTCTGGCCCTGGCGGCCCTGCCCTTCATTCCTCCGTTCAACCAGGAATACCTGATCCGGTGGTTGACGGCGGCGGGGATTCTGGCCGCTTCGGCCATCGCCTTCGATTTCACCGCCGGGTTCATCAACATCGTCAACTTCGGCCTGTTCGCCTTCGCCGGCCTGGGCGGATACGTCTCCGCCCTTTTGACCATCCACCTGGGAATCACCCCCTGGCTGACCATGATCGCGGGCGGTCTGGCCGCCGGCCTCCTGGGCCTGGGCACGGGAATCCTGACGCTGAGGCTCCGAGGCATCTTCGCGGCGGTGATGACGTGGTTCATCGGGTTGGCGCTGATGGGCCTGGCCATCAAAATGGTCTGGCTAACCCGAGGGCCTTTGG